>JAPKZH010000401.1 GCA_026393905.1 Candidatus Aminicenantota bacterium | reverse complement strand
GATGCACGGACTTTGCTCCGGTTCCCCGAAACACAAGGGCGAGCTGGAATGGTACAAGGGACTGTTGTGGAATCATCACTATGGAACGTACGGACGCTACTGGACGGAGTCCGCGGCGGAGTCTCCTTCGACGACATTCTGGGGCCCGTCCGGCTATACAAAAATCACCCTCCGGCCCGGCCAGGCCAAGGTCGAGTACAAAAGGGCCGCCTTCAACCATCCGTTTACGAATATTCCTCCATCCCTCGTTCCCGGGGATCTCATCCATTCGATCATCCTTTAAAATAGGCTTGAAGGACGCTATACTAATACAAACGCAATTAATAAAGTGACAATGTATGGGCGGCGCTTAG
This sequence comes from Candidatus Aminicenantota bacterium, assembly GCA_026393905.1. GTDB lineage: Bacteria > Acidobacteriota > Aminicenantia > Aminicenantales > UBA4085 > JAPKZH01. The sequence continues at coordinate 35,633 of JAPKZH010000401.1, read as the reverse complement.
ACCGCCCTCAAGCCTCCGTAGCGGAAGGGGGGCCCGTCGGCTTTTCCGACGGGGGGAACCGACGGGACTGGTTCCCCGGGGGCTGCGGGCGGCCTAAACGCCGTCCGAACCGGGACGCCGTCCGAACCGGGATGTCATTTTAATTATTACGTTGATATTAGTAACGACGGAAACATGACAAACGGGAAACGGCGCCTCTTGGTTTTCAGCCTTTTCGCAGCCTTGACCCTTGTCCTGACCTATCCTCTGGCCTTGAACCTGGGAACGAGCCTGCGCGACCCCGGCGATCCGCTCTTGAACACCTGGATTCTTTCCTGGCACATCCATAAGATCACCAACCTTGATTTTCATCGCTATTTCGATGCCAATATTTTTTATCCCCAGAAGCGCACGCTGGCCTATTCCGAGCATCTTTTCCCCCAGGCTCTGGCGGCTCTGCCAATCTGGGTGATCTCGAAAAATCCTGTCTTAGCTCATAATCTCGTTTTCCTGCTGGCCTTCCTCACCTCTGCCTTGGGCATGTATGCCCTGGCCCGCTATCTGGTCAAAAATGACTTTGCCGCCGTCGTCGCCGGAATGATCTATGCTTTTTCGCCGTTCATGTTCGCCCATCTTTCCCAGCTTCAGGTGGCCACGGCCGGCGGGATTCCTCTGGCCCTGCTCTTCCTCCACAAATTTTTTGAGTCGAACCGCCGGCGGGATATCCTTCTCTTCACCTTTTTTTATGTCGTCCAGTTCCTGGCCAACGGCTATTATGGGATGTATCTCAGCCTCTTTTCCGGCCTCCTCATCCTGATCTGGACGATCTCGAAAAAAAAATACAAAGAGGCACGGTTTTGGTTTAGCCTCGGCCTCTTTTTCATGATCGCTCTCGTCTGCGTCGGACCCTTTCTCTATCAGTATTTTCTGGTCAGGAATGAAATGGGATTTGCCCGGGAACCGGGGCTTTCCGCCTCGCTCGGAAGCTTCTTGGCGACGGCGTCCATCAACCGCCTCTACGGCAGGATCACGGCGCCTTTTTTAAATCCTGAAGGGGAGCTTTTCCCCGGCTTGGCGGCCATGGCCCTGGCCATCTTCGGCTTGGTCACGATCCTGCGGGCGAAAAAGACGCAGGCCGAAGCCCGAGAGAGAGAAAAGCCCGTGCCGCCGAGCCTGCGGGTCGTTTTCAGGCTGATCCATTTTCTGATCGTTCTGCTCGGAATCCTGTGCGTTCTCATTGCGGCCACGGGCGGATGGGAGGTCTCTTTTGGCCACGGTCTGATATTTCAAGCGCACAGCCTTACAAATCCCATTCTCGTCTTGTCAGGGCTGATCGTCATCCGCCTATTTTTGAAGAGAACGTTCGGAGGACAACGACGAAAAATAGGCCTTGCCGAGCCAGGCGTCCCATGGATTTATGCGGGCATTTTCCTGCTGGCCTTTCTCTTCAGCTTTGGATCCCGGGGCCCTTATATGCTTCTTTATAAATATGTTCCCGGCTTCAACGGCCTGAGGGTGCCCTCCCGTTTCCATATCTTTATCATGCTTTCGCTCTCGATCTTTGCCGCTTACGGCATCAAGCGACTCTTTCCTGCCGGCGCCGGGATGAGAAAACCGATCATGAAAGTCCTGGTCGTGCTTGTGATTCTTATCGAATATGCCTCGATGCCTTTGCCTCTCAAGACCGTTCCCGTCAAAAGGGAAATCCCGGAGGTCTATCAATGGCTGGCCGCCAAAAAGGAGAAGGCGGTCGTGGTGGAGCTTCCTCTGCCCTATGCCGAAAAGGGCGTCGGGCTCACGGAGTGCTTCAGGGTCTATTATTCCGCATATCACTGGAAAAACATGGTCAACGGCTACAGCGGCTATTTCCCTCAAATCTACAACGAGCTGTGCCGGCGCTGGAAGGAGCTGCCGGTCGCCCAGAATATTGCCGATCTTCAGACGCTGGGAGTCAATCTCATCATCGTCCACACCGCCGACCTCAGCCCCAAAGAGATCAAGCAGGTCCTGGCCGAGCTGGAAGATCTTAAGATCGATATCCAGACCGTGGCGATCTTCGGGACGGATTACGTCTTGGCCGTGCCGCCGAGAATGAGTGCTCCGGCCGAATTCGGCTGGAAGGATCGAGCCAAGCTTCTGTCAAAGGCGGGCTGGAGCGTCGAATCCAACATCCATCAGAAAATGGCAGGCTACGCCATCGACGGCTCGCTGGAAACGCGCTGGGAGAGCGGACCTCAGAAAAACGGCTTGTATTTCAGCCTGGACCTGAAAAAGCCGGAGTCCGTCCGGGGAATATCCCTCAAGCTCGGCCGAAGCTCCATGGATTATCCCCGAGGGTACGTCGCGGAGATCTCGACGGACGGCGTTCGCTGGGAGAAAGTGGCCGGGCAGGAAAAGACCATCCTGCCCATCTTAGCTTTCTTGAACCCGCGAGACCTGTCGCTGGATATCGCCTTGGGCTCCAAAGAAGCCCGGTTCATCCGCATCACCGACACGGGTCAAGACCCGACATACTACTGGTCGATCCACGAAATCGAAATTTTTAAATAGGCGGCTCTCTTCCATTTTATGTAGGCTATAAAAAGCGGACTCCGTAACACTCTTGCTCCCGCGAAGGTTTTTAACGCCATCGGCGGTCTCTGCGACCGTCACGGACTGCCTAATTCATCCAGACAAAATGGAAGAGAGCCGAAAAGGTTCATTCCCCGCCGATCTGCAACAATTTGACCCGGAACATGGGGGCCGTCCTCGGCCTGTTCAGGTCGAGGTCGTTTCCGACCATGTCGATTCCGTTGAACATATCGTCCGCGGTGCCGGCCACGGTCAATCCCTTCACGGGATAGGCGATTTTTCCATTTTCAATCCAGAATCCCGCAGCGCCGCCGCTGAAGTTGCCGTTGACGGGATTGATGCCGTACCCCGTGACCTCCTTGAGCAAAAGGCCGGTTTTCGTAGCCCGGATGATCTCTTCGGGAGAGGTCGTGCCGGCCGCCAGATAAAAATTGTGGGGTCCGATGTCGGGAAGGCCGGTGAACCCGCCGCGCGCGGCATTCCCCGTGCTCCCCACACCGGCTCTCTTTCCGACAATCGTATTGTAGAGAAAGCCTTTCAACACTCCCTTTTCCACGATCAGCCGCTTTTGCGTGGAAACGCCTTCTCCGTCGAACGGAGAGCTGGCCAGGCCCTTGGGACGGGTTCCGTCATCGACGATGGTCATGAGCTCCGAGGCGATCTTCTGGTTGAGCCTTTTGGCCAGGAAGCTCGCGCCTTGAAGGACGCGTTCGCCGTTGATGGCGCCCAAGATGCCGCCGAGAAGGGCGCCAGCCACGTCCGGGTCAAATAGGACAGCGGCCTTTTGCGTTTTCACCGGCCGCGGGTCAAGCATGTCGTAGGCTTTCTTGGCCGCCGTGGCCGCCACCTCTTCAGGGGATTTGAGGTCGGCAAAGAACCGTCTCGCGCAGGATTCGCTCCCGGACGATTTCTGTTCGCCTTTTTCCGCGACGACAGAAACCCCGAATGAACAAACCGATGCCTTATAACTTTTCAGGATGCCACGGGAATTCGCGATGACCACCTCGCCCTCCCCTTCTCTGTAGGCGGCGCCGGCGCTCTTGGTGATCCGGGGGTCTTTCATGGCCAATCTCTCAGCTTTTTTGGCCATCTCGATTTTGGTCTCGAGCGCGAAAGCGGCGGTCTGCGGGTCAAATAATCCCTGGACATCCTGGATGGTTTTTTCGTCGGGAAGGACGTTGTTTTCATCGGATGTCGTGCTCCGGGCGAACTCGATCGCCCGGGACATGGTGTTGTCCAGGGCCGATGCCTCAAAGTCGTTCGAGCTGGCGAAGGCCATCCGGCCTTCGACGAAAATTCGGAATCCGATGCCGTGGGCCGCGGCTTCCTCGACGGTCTCGATTTCTCCGTTGCGGATCTCGAGGCTGAGATTGCGGCCCGATTCCAGATAGACTTCGGCCGCGTCCGCCCCTTTTTTCAAGCATTTCTTTACGAGCTCTTCGGACAGCGCTTTGTAATCCATAGTCGTCTCCTTCCTCGTTTCCTACCGCGCCGCTCTTGTCCCGCCGACGTTGATGCCGCGGATGCGAACGGTCGGCTGGCCGGCGCTCACTTCCGCCGACTGGCCTTTTCCGCAGATGCCGGGCCCGAAATCGAGGTCATTGCCAACGGCATCGATGTTGGAGATGATGTCCAGGCAGTTGCCGATGAGAGTGGCTCCCTTGACCGGGCTGGTTTTTTTGCCGTTTTCGATCAGGTAAGCTTCGCGGCAGGTAAAGTTGAAAACGCCCGTGATCGGGTTGACGCTGCCTCCACTCAAGCTCTGGACGTACAGCCCGCTTTTCGTCGAAGCCAGGATGTCCTCCGGCCTCTCCTTGCCGTTGTCAATAAAAGTGTTCGTCATCCGCGGGATCGGAATATTGCGGAAGCTCTCGGTTCCCGGCAATTGGGGATGCCCCCCGTCGTCGACCATGGTGAAGACCGGGTTGGCCACTTTCTGGCCGAGCTTGCCCGTGAATACGCCGATCTTCTTGGCGATATTGTCGGCTTCCAGGGGATGGCCGACGGCCTCATGGACGAGAACGCCGCCCCAGCCGTTCTGCATGACGACATCCAATTTACCGGCGGGCGCGTCTTTGGCTTCGAGCATGGCGATCGACTCTCTGGCGCAGGCCCTGGCCACTTGCTCGGGCGTGACCTCCTCAAACATCTCAAATCCCGAATGCCGGCTCAGCCGCTCGCGTCCCAGGTGCTGTGTATTGTTCCCGACGCTCAATGTCTGGACAACAAAAAACAACAACGGCAGCTCATCGCTGAGGAGAACGCCCTCGCTGTTGGCGATCGTCCGGCCCCGGACTTCTTCGTAATAGTTGATGGAGGCCATCTTGATCCGGGCATCGTAATCCAAGGCAGCCTGGTGGGCGCGCCTAATGATATCCAGCCGCTTGGCCTCCGCCACCTCCCCCAGCGGCAGCTTGATCGTGATAAATGATTTGCGCCGGGCCGGCCGAATATCGACAGGTTTTGACGCCCGGCTGCCCCGGGCGATGGTCGAGGCCACTTCGGCTGCCCGGAGGAGTTTGTCGTCCGCGATCTCGTCCGTATAGGCATAGCCCGTTTTTTCTCCGGCAATCACCCGAACCCCGGCGCCCTGGCTGATGCCGAACACTGCGCTTTTGAACTTGGACTCCTCCATCAGGATCGTCCGGGAAATCCTCTTTTCGATATACACTTCGGCGAAATCGCCTCCCTTCTCCAGAGCTTTGCTAATCGTTCTGTTGAGAAGGGAAGAATCAGCGCCGACCTTGACGGGCGAGGCGCTTGTCCCCTGACCCGCCAAAAGTTGAGTGAGGAGCTGCGGAGTCGCAGTCAAGGCCAGGCCTCCCTTGAGACCCAGTTCGAGAAACTTGCGCCGAGGAATATCCTCGACAAAGGTCTTTGGAAATCTCATGTTTGACCTCTCCGATTGAATTTAAAATCTAGCCGCCTCTCAGCTTGAGGGAGGAACTCCGGTTTATTCCATGGCGTTTCTTTGGAGGATTTCATAGACCTTGATATTCTTGTTCTTCAGGCTCGTCCCCAGGGTCTTTTCCAGCCCGGCCAGCGACAGGTTGTAATCAATGATCGCTTTGAGCTCGGCGCTCCGGGCATTGGCCAGGTCGCGTTGCTGGAAGAGGACCATGTAGTTTGTCGTCAAGCCGACCTTGAGTTTCTTCTCTTCGGCTTGGAGCTTTCTCTCGGCGAGCTCGCGGGCCACTTTGTAGGCTTGGACCCTCTTGTAGTCCGTCTCCACGGCCCGGACGGCATTCTTGATCTCCAGGAACACCTGCTGTTCCTGATTCTTGATCCGGAGGAGGGCTTGGTCCAGGTTCAGCCTGATCTGGGCGAAGTGGGCCCGGGTGAGGAAATTGTTGACCGGAATGCTCAGGGTGAGCCCCACCGACCAGTTCTTGTATTGGAGCCGAAGGGCGTCTCGCAGAGAATCCGAGGACCCGCCGGGAACCGTCCCGACGATCACGCCCGTGAGCGGATTGTTATCCTGATAAAGAATCTGCGTTCCCGAGATCCCCGGGCTCCAGTATGATGCCGACAGGCTGAGGTCCGGAAGCAGCTGGTTTCTGGCATAATCGTAATAGACTTCCTTATTTTTGAGGTCGATCTTGGAAATCTGCAGATCCGGCCTGTTTTCCATGGCCACGCCCAGGCATTCGTCCAAGCTCAACGCCCTTTTTTCGTAGGCCGGCCGGTCCGAAGGGATGATTCCCGTGATCCTTGGCTTTCCCTCCGGGCCCGGAGCATTGAGAATGTTCAAGAGAAGATCCTGGCTGGATGCCACCTGGGCTTCGGCCGCCAGAATGTCCGCGTCCCGTGTAGCCACCTCGGCTTCCGCATTGAGGATCTCGATCGGAGCGATCGTCCCGACTTCGGCCTCCCGACGATTCTTGGTGAGCAAGTCCTTGGCCAGTTCCAGCGACTGCCGTCGCACCCGGAGGTCTTCAATGCTGTAGACAAGGTTCCAGTAGGCCTGTTCGACTTTATAAATGGTGTCCTGGAGGACGGAACGGAATTGAACCTCGGAGATATCCCTGTTATTGCGGGAGATGACGATGTCGCGGCGGTTGAGCTCCAGCCCGAAATTCCTGAGCAGCGGCTGGCTAAAGCTGAAGGTCAAGGTGCTGCCGAAGCGGGGATTGATCGTCTGGAAGCTGCGGTTGCTCTCGCTTTTGTAAGAGGACAAGGTGGCATAGAACCTGCCGCCCGTGGGAATGAATTGGTAGACCTGGCCGTAATAGCTTTTGTCCTCGGACGAAATCTTCTGGGCGGCCTCGATCCAGGAGAATGAGGCCGAGCTTGTGTTCTGGGAGCTGAAGCCGAAGGCCAGGCTGGGAATGTACTTCTCCTTGGTGAAGGAAAGCGAGAGCTCCGCCAGCTCCGGGTTGATGATCTCGATCGCCACGCCAAGGTTGTTCTTCAGGGCGGTCAGAATACAGGATTCGAGGGACATGGTCGCGTCCTGCCCTCGAATCGGCAGGCCGGCGCTCAAGATCGAGATAAGCAGAATAAGAGCGGCGGATGTTTTTTTCATGGGGATTCTCCCTTCCTTATTTTTCTTTGAGGAGAAGCTTTTCTTTGTTGGCGAAGCCGTCATAAGAGGAGGTGATGACCCGGTCGCCGGGCTTGAGTCCTTTGAGGACCTCGATGGCCTGAGAATCCTGGCGGCCGAGCTTGACCCGCGTTTTTATGGCCAGGTTATTTTCCATGTCGATTTTATAAACCCATTCGCCGGCCGTCGCTTTCAGGAAATCTCCCTTGGCCAGGACGACGGCCTTGGAAATCTGGCCCAGCTCCAGACGGACGTGAAGCGTCTGTCCGCGTTTGATCCCCTTGGGCCGTTCGCCGCGGAATTCGATCTCCACTTCGAATTTCCCATCTTTGACCTCGGGGTAGATCTTTTTGATGATCAAGTTGAAGGTTTGACCGACAAAGTCGAACTCGCCGGCATTGTTGACTTCGACGCGGCCGAGATGTTCCTCATTAATGAAGGCCGTGGCCTTGAAACCGCTGAGGACGTCGATCTGGCCGAGCCGCTGGCCCGGGGACTTGGACTGGCCGATTTCGGCATTGAGCGATGTGATCTGCCCGGTGATCGGGGCTTTGACCGTCAGGTTTTCCTGCCGTTGCTTGACCACATCCAGGTTGGCCTGCATCCGTTGGAGCGATTGTTCCAGGGCATCGACCTGGCCCCGGCGAAAGGCGAGCTCGGTCTTTTGACTCTGCGTCATCAATTCTTTGCGCTTGAGCAGATACTCATACTGGTCTTTAGCCGTCTCAAAATCGTGCTTGGGAATCAGGCTGTCCTTGTCGAGCTCTTTATAGCGTTCATAGAGCCTCTTCTGCTGCTGGATCTGGTTTTCGAGCTCGGACAGCTGCTGGTCCAGTTGAAGCTTGAACTGCTCCATGGCCAGGCGGGTGTTGCGGAGGTTGTTGCTTTGCTGAAAGAGCTCGGCCTCGCGCCACATGATGTCCATCAAAAGGTTGGTGTTGGCGAGCTCGAGGATGGGGTCTCCTTCTTTGATGACCGAGCCGACCTCGACGAAGATCTTCTCCACCCGCCCGCCTTCAACGGCATCCAGGTACACCGTGGTCATGGGCTGGACCGTGCCTTCGACAGGCAGGTATTCGTGAAAGGGGGCCAGCTTGACATCGGAAACGGTGATATCCCGGACGGAGACTTCCAGCTCGGGATCGCCTCGGCGACGGAATTGGAAAAGATACATGGCCAGCAGGATGATCAGCGTGACGCTGAGAGAAATTTCGATGACTTTGAGCAGGCTCCACCTTTTTTTGGCGGGCTTGTGTTCTTCGACGGCCATGATGACTCCCTGTCTTAACCTCTTATTCTAATGGCGTTCACCGCCGGATTTCAACGAAAATTTAAAAATAGTAAGTATCTTCGTTTGTGTGATTTTCTATCGGTGCCGGAATCGCCCCCGGGCTCCCGGGGAACCAGTCCCGTCGGACACTCTTGGAGGGAAACCCTTATTCCGGGTTTCCCTCCAACGCTCGCTTCGCTCTCTGCCTCCTTTCCATGGAGCATCTGGCGATGAATTCATGGGAGGATGCTCCTTGGAGGGGTGGCAGGGCCGGCGGGTATTCCCGCCGCCCGTTGGAGGGGGAACCTGCAAAAGGGTCCTCCTCCAAGAGTGTCCGGGGGCCCCCCTCCGCTAGCGGGCCTCGAGGGCGATTCCGACACCTCTTTGAAATCACATATTTGGGGATCCTTCATTAAAAACAGACGGCGTTTCATGGCGTCTTGACCTCATCCAGCTCGTAAACGTCTCTGTAGTAAGGCACGGCCACGGCCCATCCGCGCTGTTCTTCGATAAGCTTGGCCAGGCTCAGGGCGGAGTCTTCTTCACCGTGGGTGATGAAAATACGCCGGGGAGGCTGCTTGAAGGCGTTCAACCAGCGCAGCAGGTCGTCTTTGTCGGCGTGGCCGGAAAATCCCTCGATCTTGGCGATTTGGGCCCGGACCTGATAGGGCTTGCCGAAGATCCTGACCTCCGGCCTGCCCTCCAGGATCTGCCGGCCCAGAGTTTCCCCGGCCTGATATCCGACGAATAAGATCGTGGATTCGGGACGCTCAATGTTATACGTCAGATGATGCTTGATCCGGCCCCCGGTGCACATTCCCGAACCGGCCATGATGATGCAGGACCCCTTGATCCGGTTTATGGCCTTGGATTCTTCCTGGCTTTGCAGCAGTTTCAGCCCGGGAAATTCGAACGGCTGCCCCCCGGACCTGATCATCATCCGAGCCTGCTCGTCAAGGTCTTGAACGTGGCGCGAAAAGATCTTGGTGACTTCCACGGCCATCGGGCTGTCGAGAAAAACAAGAAGATGAGGAATCCTATCTTGGCGGACGAGCCGGCCCAAGTAGAAGAGAAATTCCTGGGCCCGCTCCACGGCAAATATCGGGACGACGATGTTTCCGCCCCTGGCCGCGGTCATATTGACGACCCGGGCCAAGGCATCTTCGATTTTTCCCGAAGCTTCATGGTTCCGGTCGCCGTAGGTCGATTCCATGATCACATAATCGGCCTGGTCGAAGACGGAAGGGTCTTTGACCAGAGGCTTGTTCCATTGCCCGATATCCCCGGAGAAGATGAGCTTCGTCCGGTTTCCACGGTCTTGAACGTCGAGTTCGAGCGATGAGGAGCCAAGGATATGGCCGGCGTCGCGATAGCGGACGGTGAGGTTGTCATGAAGGCGGATGGGCTTATCATAGTCCACCTCTTCAAAAAGAGGGAAACATTGCTCGGCTTCTTGGGCCGTGTACAGAGGAATTTCGGGATGGGGGCCCATTCGCCCCTCTTTCTCATGCCGTTTCTTTTTCAAGGCCGCATCTTCTTCCAGAAGATGCGCCGAATCCAGCAAAACGATTTCCGCCAGGTCGGCGGAGGCGCCGGTGGCCAGGATCGGATGGGAATATCCCTGTTTAACGAAGCGGGGAATCAAGCCTGAATGGTCCAAATGGGCGTGAGTCAGCAGCAAGAAATCGATTTGGCCTGGGGAAGACGGGAACGGCTCCCAGTTTCGCTCCAGGTAGGACCGTTCCTGGAAAAGCCCGCAGTCGATGAGCAGCTTCAGCCCTCCGGCTTCCAGATAATAGCGGGAACCGGTGACTTGGCGGTTGGCCCCCAGAAATTGAATCCTCATGGCTTCCTCACAGCCGGCAGGAAAGCGGCAGGTCCTTAAGATAATTCTCCCAATTCCGCAGCCGCGGAAAATACATGAATTCAAGAAAAAGCGAGACAATGAGCAGCATGTAAAAATCCCGGGAAAAGCCCCCCAGCAGAAAAAGAGCGAGACCCATGACGGCCGGTCCCTCACCCAGGGCCATCGAGACAATGGCCGCCAGGCTGAGTTTTCGGATGATGGCTTTCGGGTCATCCTGCCTGGATTTTCGCAGAATCAGGGAATTCAAGATGCGGCTCGAGATAACGATGACGATCGCCGCTGCGTAAAATGCATAACGCAAGACCAGGGCGTTTTCGACCCGGGCAAAGCCCAGAAACGGCTTGAGCCAGGCCCGTCCGACCTCGACGACGACGGCATATAAAAACAGACTGGCGATGACCGCCGCGCCGACGAGGCTCGAGGTCCTGTAAGCTTTTCTCAACCCCGATAGATCCTCCATCCCTCGCCTCCTTTATGTTTATTTCTTATCTTTCAGATGGACGCGGCTCCCCAGAAAGGCTTCGATGGTTTTCATCCCGGTGCGCAGGCCGTCGATGTAGTTGTATTTATGCTGGAGCTTGCAGGACTCAAAGCTCCCGATTCGTGTGAACGAAAACGAGATGGCCATGGAAAACTCTCCTTCTTCAATCCACATACAAAAGAAAACCCTTGAGGTAATCGCTCTCCGGTTGATAGATGTTGATGGGATGGTCATAAGCCTGGTGGTGCCTCTGCAAGATCCGGACGTCGCGCGATGCCTCCCGGGCGGCTTGGAAGATGACCTGCTGGAAGAGGGCTTCGTCGACGAAGAACGAACAGGAAAAGGTCATCACCAGGCTGCCGGACGGGATCTTCTGAAAGACGATCCTGTGGATGTCCTTATAGCCGCGGCAGGCCGGGACGACTTCGATCTTCTTTTTGGCAAAGGCCGGCGGGTCCAGGATGATAAAATCGTATCGGAGGTCGTTCTGCCGCAGAAAATCGAAGACGTCCGTCACGAAAAAATGATTGCTGTCGTCCTCAAAGCCGTTCAGGCGGCAATTTTCCCGGGCCAGCTCGAGGGCATGCTCTGAGGTGTCCGCGCTGTCCGCAGACAGGGCTCCCCCCTTCAAAGCAAAAACAGAAAATGCTCCCGTATAGGAAAAACAGTTCAAGACGGTCCTTCCCCGGGCCCATGATTCGGCCAGCCGGCGATTTTCTCTCTGGTCAAGATAGAAGCCCGTTTTTTGCGAGCGCGGAAGGTCGACGATAAAACGCAGACCGTTTTCCAGGATTTCCACCTTCTCGACGTTCTCCCCGGACAAGAGTCCTTCGGAATCTCGGAGACCCTCCTCCCGACGCGAAGGCAGGTTGGATTTTTCGTAGATGGAGCGGGGCGCCAGCCGTCTGACCAGCGCGTCCACGACAAAGGACTTCAATCGTTCCATCCCCAGCGTAGAGATCTGAAGGACAAGGACATCATCGTATCGATCGACGACCAGCCCGGGGACCGCATCCCCTTCCCCGTTGACCAGACGAAAGGCATTCGTCTCGGCGCCAAAAAAGGGCCGGCGCCGGGCGATGGCCCGATCGATCTGCCTCTCAAGAGCGGCCAGCGGCGGCGTTTCATCAAAGCTCACCATGCGGCCGATGATCGAGCAGCGCTTGTTGAAATAGGCGGTGCCCAGGTATTCTCCCTCGGCGCTCCGGACAGGCAGAAGACTGCCGTCCTCAAAATCCGGGAGGGATTTCACCGCGCCGGAAAAAATCCAGTGGTGACGGTTTTTGACGGCTTTTTCCTTTCCCTTGTGAAGGATGACGCTTTTATCCGGTCCCGCGTCCGGATTTGTTTTGGACATGATCAAAGGTCTCTTTCTTTGTTATCCCACTCCTCCCTGAGGATCTTGAGGAGCGGAAGGTCGGGCTCCGTGAACGAATAGTCCCCCAGCACCGCCGGAGAAACCCAGCGGAGCTCCTCATGATCGCTCAGGGCAAGGCGGCCCGAGACGATGCTGACTTTATAAGCCACCAGCTCGATGGACAGGACTGGAGAGGCAAAGGGAAAAGAACCGATAAAACCTTCCAGCCGCGTCTCAACGCCCAGCTCTTCCCGGAGCTCCCTCTGCAGGCACTGTCCGGGACTCTCTCCGGGCTCGAGCTTTCCGCCGGGGAATTCCCAAAGCTGGGCAAAGCGGTCGCCGGCCCGACGCTTGGCGATCAAGATTTTTCCGCCTTGCTCGATCACGGCTGCTGTGACGATCTGCATCTCTATAGGTATAGTATTTTGACCGCTATTTATCAAGACGGGCGCGAAACTCTTTCTTCTTGGAGGCAGGGAGTTGTGCTAAGATACCGCCCATGAAAATAGTTATCCTATCTTCAGAAGCAACACCGTTCGCCAAGACCGGCGGCCTGGCCGATGTGGCGGGAGCTCTTCCGAAATTCCTCTCCAAGCTGGGCCTCGAGGTCAAACTGGTCATGCCTTTTTATCGGGAGGTCCGGAAAAGGGGCCTGCTGTTACGCCAAGTCCTTGAGGATCATCCTTTGGACTGGGGAGGCCGGAGAGAGACATTCTCGGTCTGGCAAGGCTCCGGAGATTCAGCCTTCGCCTTTTTTATAGAAAAAGATGAATGGTATGACCGGGACTTTCTCTATGGAACGCCCGCCAGCGATTATCCCGACAACGGCGAGCGATTTTCCTTTTATTCCAAAGCCGCGCTCGAGACGTTAAAGGCGCTGGACTTCGCCCCGGACATCATCCATGCCCATGACTGGCAATCGGCGATCGCCCTGGCCCACCTCGAATTCCTCCATCGAGAAAACCCGCGTTTTAAAAATACTCGCAGCTTGTTCACGATCCATAATCTGGCCTATCAAGGGCTTTTTGAGAAAAGCCTTCTCGCCGAAATCGGCCTTCCGGACAGCCTTTTCACCATGGACAACCTGGAGTTTTTCGGAAAAGTCAATTTTCTGAAAGCGGGCATTCTCTATGCGACGGCCGTCAACACGGTCAGCCCGCGATACAGCCGCGAAATTCAAACTCCCGAGTTCGGCCACGGGCTGGACGGGCTTCTCCGTAAAAGAAAAGATGCCCTCTTCGGTATCTTGAACGGCGTCGATTACTCCGCTTGGGACCCCGGCCAAGACCTCTTCCTGGCGGCCCGCTACACCCCGTCTCTCCTCGACGGCAAGGCGGATTGTAAAAATGACTTGCTCGAGACCTTCGGACTTCCCCTGTCGAGAAAAGAGGCTCCCGTCATCGGGATGGTTTCCCGGCTGGCCGGCCAAAAGGGCCTGGATATACTGGTTGAGGCCCTGGGAGACCTTTTCACTCTGGGCGCAACGCTTGTTATCCTGGGCACGGGAGAGGAAAAAATCCAGAATGCCCTGATCGCGGCCAGAGAACGCTATCCCTCCTTCTTAGGCCTGAAGATCGCCTTCGACGACCGTGTCGCCCATAAAATCATGGCCGGCAGTGATATCCTCCTCATCCCATCCCGGTATGAACCCTGCGGCCTGACCCAGATGTACAGCCTTAAGTACGGGACAATTCCCCTTGTCCGCGCCACCGGGGGCCTGGACGACAGCATCCAGGAATTTCATACGGACCGCGGAGAAGGCAACGGTTTCAAGTTCGAAGATTATTCGGCCCGGGCTCTGCTCGACGCCGCCCGCAGGGCGATCAAGGTCTATGACAAAAAGTCAACTTGGGATAGGCTGATCCAGAATGCCATGGCCGCGGATTTCTCCTGGGATCGGTCCGCCCGGGAGTACCTGACCCTCTATCAAAAAATCGCCGGCCTTTGAACCGGCCTTTTTAGAAACCGAACTTGAGCCCGACAGTCGTGACAATACCGGTCAGGCTGAGCTTGGCATACCTGACGTCGGAGAAATTCGATCCCACCGGTTTATCCGTGTCAAAAACGACCCGGGCATATGTCTGGCCGCCGTATCTCAAATCATAATACCAGGCGTATCCGCCGCTCCCGCTATCCTCATAGGACCAAAGCTCGCCGCCGGCCTTGTCCGTCCAGTCGCCCTTGAGCTCCGAAATCGAAGCATAGCGGCCCCAAACGGTCCAGACGAGGGCCGCCTTGGACGTGATTTTCATCTCCAATCCGAGGCCGGCTTGAAAACCGACGGTTCCTTTGGTGGACTTGAAGATGTACTCAAAATTGCCTGTATAGCCCATGATCTCCATATCCATGCGATGGTCCCAGTCGAGCGTCGCCAGGTAATAGCCGGCTCCGGCCGTCAGGTCGAGGCTGAGGTTGGGGCTGAGGGCCAGAAGATAATGGAGATTGGCCGTGATCGGAACGACGCTGTATTTCGGCTTGAGGGTCTCCTGGACGCCGACCAGGTCGATGTTGTAAGAAACGGCGCTCTCCTTGGCGTGGCGAGAATATCCGACGCCCAGGCCGATCCCGAACTTGGACCCGAAATAATAGATGAGCTCACCCCCGATTTCCATGCCCAAATAAGGCGCCTGAAATTCACCGGTTAGGCTGTAATCCACCCCGAGATATTCCGTTTCGCCCTTGATGCCTTTGGCGAGATCTCCTCCGCCCGCGTGGCTCAATCCGCCGGAGAGTTTAAGCCCAAACGACTGCGAGTAACCGAAAGAGACCATGGCTGCCAACACGACAAAAAGAAAAAAAGCTTTTGTTCTCCGCAATTTCCTTCCCTCCGATCCATCCATCATAAAGCGGCTGCCCGAAGCTCTCGATGACTCCCTAGAATTTGATTCTTAGGCCGAGCGTTATCCCGAAGCCGGTCAGGTCGACCGACCCTTGTTTGGCATTTGTGATCCCCTCCCCTTCCGGCTTTTCTGTATAGAAATCGAATTGAGTATAAGAGCTGCCATCAAACGTTTCGTCATAGGACCAGAAATAATAATCGCTCGCGCTCTCCTGCCAGGTATAGTCACCGCTCTCCTTATATGTGTATTTGCCTTTAAAGCCCGAAACGGAAGCAAACCGCCCAAAGACATCACAGACAATCGCCACCCTCGTTGTCATATCGAATTCAAAGCCAACCCCGGCTTGGAAGCCGAGGCCTCCTTTCGTTGCCGAGAAGGTCGTGTCCTCCGTCCAATGCTCGCTGATCTGGTCAAAAAAACTATCGCTGAGAACGTCTTTGCCGCTAAAATTCAACGTCGTCAGATAATAGCCGATCCCCGCATGGAAGTCGAAGCTGAGTTTCGACCCGGCGGGCAGCAAATAATGAACATTCAAGGTGATCGGGAAGGCGCTGATCACGGGTTTTATGGAATATTCGGAGCTCAAGGTGAAGATGCCGGGGATGCCGACCTCGGAGGACAAGCGGGGGCTTTCTTTAGATGCCCGAAAATACCCGATTCCCAAGCCGAGCCAGAGGTTCGGGGTGAAATGATGGATGAACTCTACATCAAAATTCAGGCCTAAGCTGATCGGCTTGAATTCGCCCGTGGCTGCATCAAAGTCTCTCCGAAGATCGCTCGTCCCCTTGATGGTCTTGTTCAGGTCGCCTCCGCTGGCAAAGCCGAGGCCGCCGGATAATTTGATCGAGGACTCCTGAGAAAACCCTGCCGAGGCCAGGAGCCACAGGGCCGCCGCCCAAATCATCGTCCTCTTCATGAAGCCTCCTAAAGGCCTGATAATAATGATTTTTTTACGAAAAATCAATAAAAGCCTTCCCCCAGTAAGGATCTTCGTTTATGTGATTTCAAAGAGGTGTCGGAATCGCCCCCTAGGCCCCCTAGTGGAGGGGGGCCCCGTCGGCTTTTCGACGGGGGGAACCGACGGGACTGATTCCCCAGGGGCCAAGGGGGCGAATCCGGCACCGATAGAAAATCACATAAACGAAGATCCTTCCCTGTCCTCATTTTATTCTCTCAGGTAGCTGGCGGCCAGCTCCGGGGGGACGGGATTGATGTAAAAACCAGTCCCCCATTCGAACCCGGCCAGCCGCGTCAGAACGGGGATGATCTCCAGGTGCCAGTGAAAAAGGCTCTCGACATTGGGCCAGGTCTTTCGAGCCAACACAGGATGTGGTCCCTGGTGAAGGATGACGTTGAACGGCGGGTCGGAGAGAATATTCCTGAACTTGGTCAGAACGGCCTTCAGGTTATCGGCCAGCGAAAGGAGTTCGGCGTCGCTCACCTTCGAAAAAAACGGTGAGTGCCGGAGGGGAAGGACCCGCATTTCAAAAGGAAAACGGGAAGCGAAGGGCGCCGTAACGGCGAAGTGGGAATTGATGCGGATGAGGCGCTCTTTGGCCGTGATCTCCTGCTCGAGCGTTCGGCAGAAAAGGCATTTCTTGGTCTTCCGGAAAAACCGGTCCGAGCTCCAGACCTCCTCTTTCACCCGCTTTGGGATGATGGGCGTGGCCACGATCTGGGAATGAGGATGGCTGAGCGATGCCCCGGCTTCTTTGCCCTTGTTCTTGAAGACCTGGATGTATTGATACTGGGACTCTGTCTCGATGCTCCGGATGCGCTGCTGGTAGGTCCAGAGAACATCACGGAGATGGGCCAGCGGCAGGTCGCTCCATTCTTGGTCATGCTCAGGCGTTTCGATAATGACTTCATGGACCCCGATGCCCTCCATGGACTCAAAAAGGCCCTGGCTGGCCCTCTGCGGCAGCGCACCCCGGGTCAGAGCCGGGAACTTGTTCGGGACGACCCGCACCCACCAGCCGGGTTCGTCCGGCCCCGACCCGTTTTTTCTGAGCGAGAACACCTCGGGCGGCGTTTTTGTTTCATTCCCCGAGCAGAAAGGGCAAAATCCGGCCGGGTTATCCTTTTTCTCGGGCTGGGCCGGCCGGAAGTCATCCGGTCTTTTGCTCCGTTCGGAAGCAATGATGACCCAGCGGCCGCTGATATGATCTTTGCGCAGTTGAGACGTCATCGGCTCATCAGTTCCTTAATCTTGGCCTTGAGCTCATCGAGAGAAGATGACTTGACGACATAGGCGTCGGCCGCCCATGTCATGAAGTCTTCTCTGTAGCTCTGGTAGGCGGTGTTGATGATGATGGGGACGTCCTTCCGCAAACCCATGATCTCCGTGATGAGCTCGACGCCGTCCCGGCCGGGCATCCGGATGTCCGTGATGATGAGGTCGAAATGTTCCCGGCCCAGCATCTCCAGGGCTTGTTCGGCATCGTGGGCGGTCGTCACATCATATCCTTCCCGGCTGAGCTCTTCCTTGTAGAGGAGGCAGAGGGCTTCCTCGTCCTCGACGATTAAAAGCTTCTTCATCCGTTCTCCCTCCTTCCGTCACGGCTTCTAAAAAAAAGCCGAAACAGCGTCCCCTTCCCGGGTTCGCTTTCCACCTCGATTCGGCCGCCGCAAGCATCCATGACCCGTTTGACATAGAACAGCCCGACCCCCATGCTCTTTTCCTTTGTCGAAAGGAACGGCTCAAAGATTTTTTCCTTGATGGCTTCCGGAAGGCCCGGTCCTGTGTCCTGGATGCTCAAGACCACCCCGTTTTTTTCTCCCCGGCCGGCCCGGAGGGAAACGCGGCCTCCCCTCGGCGTCGCTTCCAGCGCGTTGTCGAGCAGATTGCGCAGGGCTTCGCCGAAATAGGTGGGATCTCCCAGAATTTCCGGAAGGCCGTTCTCAACCTCGACGTCGACCTGGATTCCTTCCCGTTTCAACTGGATGTTCGTGCTCTGCAGCACGGCCTGGACGACGGGCGGAAGCTCAAAAGAGATCGGCTTCCGCAAATCCATCTTCAGGAAGGGGGACAGCTTGAACAACACGTCTTCCAGCCGCTTTATCTCTTTCCTGATAATGTCCAGGTTTCGCCGGGTTCGAACTGCGTCGTTCGTCGAATCGAGAAGCTGGTCGGTAAAGCCGCCGATCGCGGCCAGAGGATTCCGCAGCTGGTGCATGACGAACATGGCCATCTCCCCCAGGGCGGCCATCCGCTCCATCTCGACCACTTTTTTTTGGAGTGTCGTCGAATACATATAATTGCCGGCCATCAGGCCGCACAGGCTGGCCAGCTTGACGTCCTTGTGTTCGATGGGCCGCCGAGTGATGGCGTTGTCCAGGATGACTTCGCCCAGGATTTCGTCCCCGGAGAAGAGCGGGACGCAGAGGAATTCATCGACATTGAGGATGTTTAGAAATGATTTGTCCACCAGCGGTTCGGCCCACGCTCCCTTGACCCAAACCACTTCCCGCTTGGCGGCGGGGAGGGCGGGAATGGACAAGGGCTCGCGGTCCAGTGAATAGGCCAGGGCTTTGATTCTCTTGTTCAAGGAATCCGCCTCCCGTCTGAGCAGAGCGCGGTTATGCTCGATGATTTCGATGTAGCCGATGCCCGGCGTGGACAGCACTTCCCAAATCGAATTCGCTTCTTCGGCGGACTTGGGCCCGAGCCATAGTTCTCCCCTGAGGATTTCCCCCGAGGCCCGGAAAAGCATGGCCCGGTTGAATCCGACGCCCGAACCCGAGGTCAAGGCGGTCAGGATGACCAGCAGGTTGTCTTCGATGGAGAACGGTTGGAAAAAGCTCTGGGAGATGATGGACAGGAGCATCAACTCCTTAGGCTCATCCTTCTCGAAATCCGATGCGGAAAATTGAAACTCTTGGATCAATCCAGCCTCCAGTTTTTCGGCACGATGCGGATCCCCTCGCCGTAGAGCTTGAAATGACGGCCGTCCCGCTGTTCGTCATAGCCGATGACAAAGTCGTCGGGAATGATGGAATTCTTGTCAACGATGACTTTTTTCAACCTGACGTTTTTTCCGATCTGGACTTCATCGAAGACGATTGAATCCAGAATCTCGGACTGTCTGCCGATCCGGACACCGGGAGAGAGTATGGAATTCCGGAGATTGGCCCCAGAAATGTGGCATCCTGAGCTGACGATTGAATTGACCAGGGAGCTTTTATCGATAAAGGCCGGTGGATGCTGTCTTTGGTAAGTCCGGATCGGCCAAGCGGCATCGCTGAGCTCGAACGGCGGCTCCGGAGAGAGAAAAGCCATGTTGGATTTCCAGAAGGCATCGATCGTTCCGATATCTTCCCAATAACCGTCGAAAGGATAAGCGTAGACCTTGTGTTCACGAATGAGACGGGGCAGGACGTCCCTGCCGAAATCATGCGTGCTTTTAGCGTTCTTGGCATCCTGGATCAAAGCCCGGATCAAGTTTGGCGTCTTGAAGAGATAGATGCCCATGGAGGCCAGGGAATGGTCTGGATCCGTGGGTACGGAGGGAGGATTTTTTGGCTTTTCCACGAATTCCCTCATCCGCTGTTCTTCGTCCACCCGGACAATGCCGAAACGCCTTCCGTCTCGCCGCGGCACAGGCTTGGCCAGGACCACGGCGTCTGCGTCTTTTTCAAGAAAATATTTGATCAGGCGGCCGTAATCGGCTTTATAGACGTGATCACCCGAAAGGACGAGAACGGCTTCCGGGTTTTCCTGCTGGATGGAATAGATGTTCTGAAAAACGGCATCGGCCGTGCCTTCGTACCAGCGCTCCCCGACCCGGCCCTGGGCCGGCAGGGAGATGATCGAGCCCCGGCTTTCCGGATGGAAAATATTCCAGCCAAAAAGGATATGACGTTCGAGCGAAAGAGATTTGTACTGAGTGAGAAGAGCGATCTTTCTGAGGCCGGAGTTCAGGCAGTTGGAAAGGCTGAAATCGATGATTCTGTAGGCGCCGAGAAACGGGACGGAAGGCTTGGCCCTGTCCTTTGTCAGGGGATACAGCCGCTCGCCTTTGCCCCCGGAAAGAATCATGACCATTATTTTTTCAAATATGTGTTCCATCGGCTATGACCAACTCCTTAAAAATGCCGTCTTCCTGTTCCCAGGATTCGAGCAGACGCGCTTCTTCCTCGGTCAGGGGCGCCCCCCTTCTGAAGCCAAGATAAGACGGCGGCAGCCTCGTAAAGCCAATCCATGCCGTGCGGCCAGTTGCCGTGGGCGATGACATAGGGAATATGACTGTGGAGGACGAGTGAAAAATATTCCGAGCTCACAGTCTGTGTTCTCTCAAGCGTATCTCGGCAGAAAATATCGCCCTGCCGGGAAGGGTAATTTTCCAGTTGGAAAGCAGGCAAATGCCCTGATGGATTATATCATAGCCCTGTTCCGATTGGGAGAGCGTTTGAAGCGGAAAATTCCAGAATTCCGGACGGGGTTGGGCTTCCAGGATCACCTTTCCCTTGACCAGCCGGACGTCCGTCGCTCCCAGGTCCCATTCCTCCGGAATCTGATAGAAATTCCATTCCGAGCCAAATCGGATATTGATCGTTCTCTCCGATCCGTTTTGGATGGTATAGCGGAAAAGGATTTCCTCATCCCGAGGGATGACCACTTTCTGGACGGAAAGAGGCACTCGTTCTCCGTCCATCCAGACGTGACCGTCACGGAAAAGACTAAGACTCGTCCCGCTGATCTTGAATTCATAGGGCTGATTGACAAAATCCCCCTGCTCCCGGTAATCGATATTCCGAAAATTTTCGGGCGTCGTAGCCGGATGGAGGAAGTGGTCGAGACAGGAGGCGCGGCGATGCCAGTCATAACGAAACAGCCGCTCGGCTCCGGAGGGCAGCTCTTTGGAGATTTCGTGGATGCTTTTGCCATCATTCGACCCGGCCGCTTTCCGGGCATGGTAGGATTCTTTCCGCCGGGAGAGGACGTCGGTCAGATTCCGCGATAAGGGATAGTAATCCAACTCGATGAGGCTGCCGCCGGAAGACGGTTTGAGGAGCAGACCGAATATCTCGCCTTGGCTCATGACTTCGGCTTGGCCGTCCAGGTCAAGATCCAGCTCTTGCCAGCCGGACTCGCGGGGCAGCCGTCTTTCGGCGCCAAGGAGATGGGCATAGGCGTCTTCCCTCAGATGGGGCAGGTAAAGGCCGCCGAAAACGCCATGCCAGTAGGGATCATTGCATTGGGACTTATAAAGCTCCGTTCTGGCCTCGGCATCGCCCTTGACCCGGACACGCCGTGAGACAAAAAGCATTCTCTTGTGAAGGTGATTGGCCTCTTGGTATTTCGAAAAGAACTCCCGGAAAAATCCCCCGCGGAGATACCGCCGCGCTTGCGGTGGACTCTGTTCTTTCAACTTCAAGAAAATTTCGGAGTCTTGCGGTTCCAGGACCCATTCCATCATCTCTTCGTAGGAGGCGGGCGGCAAATAGACGCGCCCTTCGGGAGGGTAGGCCTCCAAAACTTCGGAATAAGTCCGGGTCCGGATATCTTCGCTTTCCAGAAAATCCAGGAACCGGGCCAGCCAGCCGTCCTCGTAGACCCACTTCTTCGTTCCCGGCCACAGGCCGAATTTCTCTCCGTCATCACCAAGAATGGCTAAGCCTCCTTGACTCCGAATGGAATCGAGGTAGGCCCGGACATCGTTCAGCTTCTGGAAAGGAACGAGGTAGCGAAGCTTCTTGTCGATCGGAAAGAGCTTCAGCCCATATCCTTCGTCTTCGGTGATGTAGATCTTGTGGATATCGGCGATTCCGCCATAATGAAAATGCTCTTCGTCCAGGAGCGTGTATTCGATTCCGGCCCTGGCCAGCGTTTTGGCAAGGTTCGGCTCCCAGACCCTTTCCGTCAGCCAGGCGCCCTTCGGCCTTGTCCCGAATTCTTTCTCCAGGAACCGGCTCATCATTTCGAGCTGTCCCTGCCTGTCTTCCTCAGGGATGACAGAGAGGACGGGCTCGTAAAATCCGCCGCCGAGGAGCTCGACCCGGCCCTTATCAACGAGTTCCCGGATGAGGTTCCAGCACACCCGTTCCTCGGCCTGCATGTATTCCCAAAGGGGGCCGGAAAAATGGACGGTCAGCTTGAGCCCGATATGTTTTCGGAATTCCTCGAAAAACGGTCTGTAACAATCCTGGAACGCTTTCTCGAAGACCGATCGAAAATTCCCCACGGGCTGGTGGTTATGGATCGCCAGCAAAAAATCGAGCCTTTTGTCATTCATGGTCGTTTCCCCGAATGCCTGAAGGCTACTTCAAAAATGGCCAGGTCCATGGCCTTGTTGAAAAAGACGATCTTGCCTTTGACTTTTTCTCCCAGCCTGCGCAGTTCATCAAAAGAGGCCGCTTCCACGACCGGCGCCGAAACGCCTGGGGCCGGGGTGGCGATGCTCCAGCCCAAGGCCGTGACCGACAAGGGATAAGGACTCATCTGCCTAGCTTGGATGATTTTGGCCTCTTCGATATCGCCGCGAACCAAGTGCTGGACGGTCACCGGCTCCATCCATGCCTCCAATCCCAATTCTTGCATGTGTTTTTGCATGAACTCGACCGCCGCGGCCGCTCCCGGAGAGCCGGTCAGCCGGGGACCTGCCGTTTTGATCAGCGCCTCCAGGAGTTTAAAAGCTTTTTCATGGCGCAATCCTGCCAAACGGATCTTCTCGGCAAGCTCTTCGTATTTTTGATTTCGGAGTGCATCCTGCGAAGAGCAGAGGACCGGAAAGAGGAGGCCGGCGATGAGGGGCGCGATAAAAGTTATTTTATTTTTTTGTCGTGGAGCGATCATCCTGTTCCTTTTTCCAATAATCCAGGCACGTGATATCGCAAAAATGGAGCACATAATCCTGTCCCTCGGCGTGAAGCGCCGCCGCCTTAGGGATCATCTTTTTACAGGCTTCACAGGGGACCTTCTCTTCGAGATTCTTGGTCATGACCGATCCTTTCCGAACGGATTTATCCAGACGGTCCTAAGCCGGACCCTTTTTCATCTTGAAGAAAAGCCAGTTATGGTCTTCCGGGTCCTGGCTTTTAAGCTTGATCAGGCAGTATCTGCCGCGGAGGACACCGCCCTTGATTTCGAAGACACGCTTGGCAGGCATCGTCTCCTCCGGCACGTAGCTTCCTTTGTCCCAGATTTTCACGGTCCCGGCCCCGTATTCGCCTTCGGGGATCGTCCCTTCGAAGCCGGCATAGGCCAGCGGATGGTCCTCGACTTGGACGGCCAGCCTTCGGACGCCTTCTTCGACGGGAGGTTCTTTAGGGACCGCCCAGCTCTTCAACACGCCTTCCTCTTCCAGGCGCAGGTCATAGTGAAGACGGGATGCTTGATGGCGCTGGATGATATAAACCAGATCCGCTTTTTTCCCGAGTTTCTTTTTATCGGGTCCCCCCCCAGGCTCGGGCGTCTTTTGGAAATCTCTTTTTTCTTTGTATGTCTTTAAGCCCATGATCGGTATCACCGATGCAAAAAGCACCGCTCGCAATCGACCTCTCCCGGCTTCCTGGTGACGATCATGGCCAGACCGAGCTCGTTGGCCTTGTCAATGACGTCCTGGTCTTTCACCGAGCCGAGAGGATAAATGATGGCCGTGATGCCGTTTTGGGCGGCCAGCTCGACGACATCCGGGAACGGCATGAAAGCATCCGAAGCCATGACGCATCCTTCGGGCCCGTAGCCCCGTTTCGAGTAACGGATGGCGTTTTCTGCTGAATCGATGCGGCTTCTCTGGCCCGACCCGATGCCGTGGACCTTATCGGATTTTCCGATGACAACGGCGTTGGAGCGGGTAAATGAGGCCACGGTCCAGTTGAAGATCGCCGCCCGGACCTCGTCCTCCGTCGGTTTCCGGAGAGAAACGACGTCGACAGACAGGGGCGAGATGATTTTCGAATCGAACCTTTTCTGGATAAGAAGTCCGCCGACCACCCTTTTGAATTCCAGGCCGTTATCGACAGCTGGCCTGTCAAGCGGGGCGCCCATCTTGACGACTCGGAGCGGCTTCCGTGAAGCCAGGATCTCGAGGGCTTCCGCCGAGAAATCAGGAGCATAGACAACCTCGACGTTTCGCGCGCTTTCGATAAAGAGTTTGGCCAGGACGTCATTGACAGGATAGTTAAAAACATCCACGCTCCCGAAGTTGGACAGTGGATCGCCGTTCCAGGCTTTCTCGAACGCCTCCTCGGGGCTGTCTCCTAGGGCCACGCCGCTCGGCATCTCGTGCTTGATAAGCACGCAGACATGTCTCTTTGGAGAGATTTCGGTCAGCTTTCTGGCCAGCCTTTGGCCGAGGTCCATGTCTCCGACATTGATATAGCTCAGCCCTTTGCTCCCCTCCTGGAGAACTTGGATAGTGGCCATATTGGGTCCCGATGCCTTTTCCTCGATATAAAAAGCCGCCGGATAGCCGGGATTTTCCCCGTATCTCATGGACAGCCTTTTGAGGAATTTTTGGCCGCCGAATTCCAATAACTCGGGAAATTCTTCCTTGACTTTCGTGAAATACTGCTTTCTGGCTGATTTATCCGGCTGCTCTTTGCCCATCGTCATTTCCTTTCCTGACGGTTGATGATAAAAACTTGACGGTCTTTCATGCCGGTGGCTTTGGAAAAAACGCAGGCCACCGCTACACGGAAATCCTCCGCCCCTGCCGGCGGCTTGAGCGCCTCGTAGACAGCTTCGGCCATAGCCCGGACCGTATCTTCCACGAGGTCGAGGTCCAGAGGTTCACCGGAGAAGGGTTGAAGCGGATCTTTGTTTTCACCGGAATAGGTTGTCAAGAGCTTCCCTTTCCCCGGAATAAGCGTGACTTCATAAAAAAGCCGAAGAGAATCACCGTTTTCCGACCTCTTGACGATGCTCAAGCCGGCCCGGTTGGAGGGAAAGATGCAGCCGCTGATCCTGGGCGTGAAAATGGGCGCATCCGGCTCATAATCCCAGCGCTTCATGGCTTCTTCCAGGACGTGGACCGGACTCTGACCGGATCGGACGTCGATGTCCGATGTCTGCTTGCCGTTGCTCGCCGCCAATCCTTCTGACAAGATCACGGCTGGATAGATCAGCAGGTCGATGTTCCCTTTTCGGAGGGCCTCCGGGTCTGTGGGTTTTGTCCAGATAGCGTCGGCCTCAAGCTCCAGGCGCCTGGCTTGGCTTGAAGAAGACCTGCCGGTAATGGCATAAATGATGATGTTGAACGTTCCGGACGCATCCCGGCCGACCGCCAGGGCCCGGCCCGGATATCTCATCCGGGAAAGGCCCTCAAGAGGCTGTCTCATCCAAGCTCCTCTATGACTTTCAGGCCCATATAGATACCATAGGGATGGGTTGAAGTCAAAACGGCTTTCGGATAGAATCCCCTTATGAACAGCAAGATGATCCCTGAAAAAGCCTACAGCAACCCGGAATTCTTGAGTTCTCCCGAGGCACGAACTCTGCGCATATTGAGCGAGTACCTAGAACCTCTTTCGCGGCTGGACAGGCTGAAAGTCAACAACACCGTCCTGTTTCTAGGATCGGCGAGAGCCCTTCCCGAAGACAAGGATTCGATGCTCACCAAATATTACTGGGAAGCCGAAGAGCTGGCCTACCTGCTGGCCCGATGGGCGATCCCCTTAAAACCGAAGGGGAAGAATTTCGTCATTTGCACGGGCGCCGGTCCCGGCCTTATGGAAGCGGCCAACCGCGGCGCGCTCCGGGCAGGCGGAAAGACCATCGGCATGAACATCGCTCTTCCCAACGAACAGGCGCCCAATGCCTATATTTCTCCCGAGCTCTCTTTTATCTTTCACTATTTTTTCATGAGAAAATTCTGGCTCATTTCCCGGGCCCGGGCCGTGCTGGCCTTCCCCGGCGGATACGGCACTCTGGACGAATTCTTTGAGACGATCACCCTGATCCAGACGGGAAAGATCGCCCGCGAAGAAGTGATCGTCATTCTTTACGGCGAAGATTACTGGCGAAAAGTTCTTGACTTCGAGGCCATGACCAAGTTCGGGACGATCGCCCCGGAGGATGCAAGGCTTTTTACCTTCTTCTCCGACCCGCACAAGACTTTCGCTTTCTTGAAGAAGAGGCTCGTGAAATTCGTGGGAGCGCCGTTTCTTTAGACCCTGACGACGATCCGCCGCCTGCCAGAAGATCTCGCGGGCAGCGCTTGTCCATTCCCTTTTTCATGTGGGCCGCCGGTTTTTCGAGGAGGCCGCCGGCTTTTTCCACTCCCCCTCGGCGAGGCGCGGTTAATTACTTTTTTCGGCTGGTTTTTTCTGGAAGATCAGCCGAAACAGAAAAAGCCCCAGGGCTACCCCCAAGGCGTCCGCGGCCGCATCGAGCGGGTCCGGAGTCCGGCCCGGGACGAAGATCTGATGGATCTCGTCCAGGATTCCCAGGCCGACCCCGGTCAGAATAACGAGGCCGAGTTTTGTTTTGAGCGAAAGGCGAAGACGCTTAAAAAAACCGAAGGCCAGGAGGAATCCCAGAAGCCCGTAGGCCGCGCCGTGAGCCAGCTTATCCGCGTTGGGCAGAGGCACATCCAGATTGAGGCGCCGGGAAGAGAGGAAATAAATCAGCCCGTAATAAAGAGCGGCAGGCAGAAAGGGCAAGGCTTTTTTCATGGCATCTTTTCGGCGGCGTATTTTACAATAAACGGGGAAAGTTCTCCAGTTCACCCTTGTGGGTGAGCCGGAAGAAACGGAATTCATTCCCCGAATCATCGACAGAGGCGATTGCCCGGATCGGCCCCGGTTGGTAAGATGGATCTCTAAAAATGGATCAAAACCGTATGCCAAAAAAGTTGCCCATTCTTCTTTTGCTTGGCCCGCTTGTGCTTGCGTCCTGCGTCCGGGCAAGATATTTTCCCGGCGCGGGCACGGTCCAGACAGGGATGGCGTCCTGGTACGGACCTGATTTTCACGGAAAGCCGACGTCCAACAAAGAGATCTATGATATGTACGAGATGACCGCCGCCCATCGAACCTTGCCCTTCGGAGCGCAGGTCATGGTCACCAACCTCGCCAACGGCCGCACGGCCGTCGTCCGCATCAATGACAGAGGCCCTTTTAAGAATGACCGCATCATCGATGTGTCCTACGCAGCCGCCAGGCTCTTGGACATGGTCGGCCAAGGCGTCGTGCCTGTCCGTCTGGACATTCTTGAGCCCCAAGTCCGATCCTCCGACCCCGGCCAAAAATTCGTCGTCCAGGTGGGCTCATTCATCAGCCAGGACAACGCCAAAGATCTGGAAAGCCGGCTGAAGCGGAAGTACGGCAACGTCTATATCGCGTTGTTCGAGACCGCCACGCAGCGATATTACCGCGTCCGGATCCGCGCCGGAGACCGGGAATCTTCGCGGCTCCTCGCCGAACAGCTTTGGCAGGACGGGTACCGGGTCCTTATCCTTGAAGACGCCTTTCCCCAATAATCAATTTGGAGGGGAAGACCCCTTCCAACGGGCGTCGGACTTCGTCCGACGCCCTGCCTCCCCTTCTCGGGCGGGGCATGAAACCCCGCCCTCCGACCAAGGGGGCGGCTCCCCCTTGGAACCCTCTACGAGCGGCTCTCCGTGGCAAGCCACGGAGAGCCGCTCGTCACCGCTTCGCCTGGTAAATATAGGCGCCTTGCTTCAATTCGTTTTTCTGCCCATCATGGACGGCGTAGCGGCTGCCGCCCCACATGTTGGCCGATCCATACTCGCCTTTTTTGTTGAGGGCATAGAAGGTCAGGCCGAAACTCGGCAATCCCTCCGCATTGAGACGCCGAGGCGTCAATTTTGTCTTGTTGGAGATTTGGGCGAGGGCTTTGAGGCAAGCCTGTTCCGGAGAGTGCCCCTGGGCCATGAAATTGACAACTTGAAAGCTTCCGCAATTCATGATGTTCGCCTCGCCCAGCCCGGTCGAGCCTGCCGCGCCGACGTTGTTATCGACATAGAGACCCGCGCCGATAATGGGCGAATCCCCGACCCGTCCGGCGAGCTTCCAGGAAAGCCCGCTCGTCGTCGTCACGCCGGCCAAGTTGCCCTTTGTGTCGATGGCGATGCAGTTGATCGTCCCGTAGGTCATGATGGCTTGGCGGACTTCGGCCGGAAGCTTCTCCGACTTGGGCGGAAGCCAGTTATCTTTATCCGAGAGGTTTTCCTTCCAGCGCAGCCAGATTTCTCGGGCGCGATCCGTCAGAAGGTCCTCTTTCTTAAAGCCGTGGGCCAGGGCGAACTTGAGTGCGCCTTCGCCGACAAGGAGGCAGTGTTCCGTCCTGTCCATGACGAGCTTCGCCACTTTGGACGGATTCTTGATGAACTTGAGAGCGGCCACGGCACCTGATGTATGCGTCGGTCCGTACATGACCGAGGCATCGAGTTCGACCTCCCCCTCCTCATTGGGGAGCCCGCCGTAACCAACCGACATATCATTCGGATCGTCCTCGACGATATTCACGCCGGCAATGACGGCATCCAGCAGGTCGGTTCCTTTGGCCATGAGGTCCATGGCTTTTTCCGTGGCCCGGATCCCGTTACCCGAGGCGACCACTCGCATCACACCCGCAGACTGCGGCAGGACGGCAGGGCTTTGGCCGATCAACCCCTTCCCTCCCCCGATCAAGGCGGCCACGCCGACCCCGGCGCCCGTCTTTATAAAATCTCTCCGTGAACATTTAGGACTCATAGGACCTCCTCATTTTTTGAGCTTCAAAATCTTCCCCGGAAGCTTCCCGTTCCATTTCCCGTTGTCAATGGTCACCTGCCCGTTGATGAGCAGAAAAGCCACGCCCTGGCTGTACTGGTGCGGGTTGGAAATGGAGGTGGGAAGCTTGAGGTTCTTCAGGTCGATCAAGGCCAGGTCGGCTTTGTATCCTTCCTTGATCCAACCCCGATCGTTCCAGTTCATGATCTCCGCCGGCAGAGATGTCTGCGACCGGATGGCCTGGGCCAGAGAGATGGCTTTTTTATCGATCGCATATTTTTTGATCTTGTGGAGGAACGTCGAATAGGAACGGATATGGGTGAGCCCGATCCCATAGGGAGGTGCTGTCCCGTCACTTCCGGTGCCGACATAATCTTTGTTCATGATATATTCGATATCCGGTTCGCACATCTGGAAAGGAATGCATTTAGCGCCCATCAGGTCGAGTTCGATGGCCGCGTCCTCGATGGTTTTCCCCTTGATCGCGGCCACTTCTCTGAGCGATTTCCCCTCCAAGTTCTTCTCGACACAGATGCCGACGATATAGTTTTCAGGGCCGAGGGTATCCTCGATAGATTTACGGACCTCCTGGCGGATCCGCTGGGCTTCTTCGGAATTGGCCATTCTTTTAAGGAAGAGCATCCGTTCCCGCATGTTCTCTGGACCTTGGAAACTCGAAAGGTCGAATAGAAACTGGGAAGCAAAAGCCACCAGGCGATTCCGGGGAAGGCTCTTGATGAACTGGAGCTGGCGCTCCGACAACGGGTAATAGGGAGTCACTTTTTTGTAAAGCTCGACAAGCTCGGAGTCGCCGAAATGCTCGAACATTTTTTGGACATCGGTAGAATTCAACCGGTCGACGGCCTCGCGTCCGATCCAGGTCGCTCTGGGGATCAGGGGCAGATAAGGATATCCGTTGGTGAAGGAGTAAGGATATTGGTCGGCCGTGATTTTCAGGTTCTTGGCGCGGGCGTCTTCAATAATCAAGCAGGCTTGCTTCACCAATCCCCAGTTGGCCTTTCCCATAACCTTAAAATGGGAGATGTGGGCTCTGGCCCCGGATTTTTCGGAGATTTCGATCGCTTCCTTGATCGCATCGAGAAGCCGATTCCGCTCATTACGAACGTGCGTATGATAGATTCCGCCGTAGGGTGCGATGACTTTGGCCAGTTCAATGATTTCATCCGTTTTAGAAAACGAGCCCGGGAGATAGATCAATCCCGTCGACAGCCCGGAAGCGCCCTGCTCCATGGCCTCTTGGACAAGCGCTTTCATTTTCTCCAGCTCTTCGGGAGTTGGAGCCCTGTTCTCCATGCCGAGGATGATCTGCCGAACCTGGCCGTGGCCGACCAGCAAGGCCGCATTCGGCCCGATCCCCTCTTTGGTCCAGGTGTTGATGAGGTCTTCGGCCTTCTCGAAGATCGGCCAGGCGCTTCCGCCGCACTGACCGGCGACGATGCTCGTCACGCCCTGCAGCAGATAGTTTAGGCAGGCCCGGTTCTCAGGAAAATACATTCCGTCGTCGACATGCGTGTGAAGGTCGATAAACCCGGGCGTGACGATGAGTCCCTTGGCCTCGATCTCCCGGGCCGCCGGCTCCTTGATCGACCTGGCGATCTTGGCGATCCGATCGTCCTTGATGGCGATATCGGCCTTGAGAGGCGCGGCCAGCGACCCGTCATAGACCGTCCCGTTCTTGATCAGGACGTCATAAACCGGCGGACTTTGAGTTTGGGTGAAGAGCGAAATATGCAGCAAACAAAGCAAGCCGGTCCCTGCATACACCAAGAGAGCCAACATTCTTCTTCTCATAAGCACCTCCATCCAAGAAAATTAATCGATGGGTGGCGCGGCGCAGGCGCTCCCCGCCGACCCTTTACGGACAAAAATCCCGCTTCCCAATCAAGAGGCGCCCGCTCGCGGATTCGTCGATGAATGCTCCTTTTCATTATTCGTTCATCCCTAAATTTGCCGATAGGAACGATTCATCGGCCAAAAGTGCTGGCTTTCCATTAAATCGAACAAAAGAACTTCCCTTGACGGGTGGCGTGGTTCGAGGGCCCCCCGCCGACCCGAGCGTTTGATGCCACTCATCCTTCTGCCTGAGAATAAACAAGGTAGACCGCGAAGGGGCGCCGGGGGTGAACCACGACAGGACCCGGCTGGTATCTCTATCGGCAAATTTGGGTCATCCTCTCTTCTTGAATTTTTCCAGCAGCTCGAGATAGCGGTTGGACATGTCGGTCTCTTGGCCGTCGATATAGACTTTTTTGATGTTCGTCCGGGTTTCCAGGATATCTCCGTCGGAAAGGACGATATTGGCGGTCTTGCCTTTTTCGAGACTGCCCATGATTTTATCGACACCGAAGATCTCGGCCGGGTAGATCGTCACGGCCTTGAGCGCTTCCTTTTTGTCCAGCCCGAAGGCCGCCGCCTTGGCCGCATGATACGGCAGGTCCTTGGCCACGCTGGCGCTCACAGACGAGAAGGCGATCTTGACGCCCGCCTTGTTGAGGACGCCGGGATTTCGGAAAAGCGAATCGTAGCCGTCATCCCAGACCGGAGGCATATCGTAGAGCGAGCTGATGATGACGGGGATATTCGATTTTTTGAGGTCGTCGGCGACTTTCCATCCCTGTTCCACCCCGAAGAAAACGGCTTTGAGGCTCTCGTCCTTGACGAACTGGATCGCCGCTTTGATGTCTTGATCCGAATGGACCGAGATCATGACCGTGAGCTCTCCCCTGACGACAGGAAGGATGAATTCAAGCGTCTCCTGGAATTCCGGCTGGGCCGCGGCCGGATTCTTGGCCGCGAATTCTTTTCTCTTTTGATAATACCGGGCGTTCTTGAAGAGCTCCTTGAGCTCAGCGATCAACCGGGTTGCGTCGGCCGTCACCGCGCCTCCCCGGCCCATTCCGCCGAAACCGCCGCGTCCTCCGCGGATGCCGGGAAACTCGATCTGCATCGCGGCCTGGCTCTTGATGACCATTTCCCGGTTCGTCCATCCATCGAGCTTGATCAGCGTGCTCTGGCCGGAGATCAATCCTCCCGTGGGAGCGACGAGGGCCGCTGTGATGCCGTTGGACCGAGCGATGGGGATGTGCATGGAATCGTAACGCAAAGCTTCGATGGCGCGAACCTGGGGATTGATACGGCCCGTCTCCCGGTTGTCGACCGTGGCCGACACGCCGCTGATCTCCTGCAGGCCGAGGAAGCTGTAGCCGTCGATCATGCCCGGATAGGCGCAGAGGCCTTTCGCCTCGACGACCTCGGCGCCGCTTGGGATGGCGACATCTTTGCCGACGGCCTCGATTTTGCCGTCTTTGATGATGATGGTGCCGCCTTCGATATCATCTCCGACGACCGGAATGATCTTGGCGCCTCTTATGGCGATGACCTTGGCCGGCTGGGCCTGCGCTGAGATCCAGCCCGCCGTCAATCCCATGATGACACAGACGAGGAACATCCGCTTTGTCATGGCCGGCCTCCTTTTTTCGGAGCTTGGGCTTTTTTGTCGGCCTCCTCTCGGTCTTTGAGATACTCGGCCCGGTCGAAATAGATATCGCCCTCGATGATGGTCATCTCGCATCGGGTGTAGGCGCTCATCGGGTGTTCGTTGAAGATGGCGATATCGCCCTGCTTGCCGACTTCGAGGCTGCCGACGATCTTCTCCACGCCGAGCTGAATGGCCGGATTGATCGTGATCAGGCTCAAGGCTTCGTTCTCCGTGAGTCCGCCGTATTTCATGGATTTGCCGGCCTCGTTGAACAAGCGCCGGATGCGCTCGCCGCTGTCCGAATTGATCGAAACAAGAACGCCCTTCTTTGCGCAATACCCCGCGTCATAGGCGATGCCTTCGGCCGCCTCCATTTTATAAGCCCAGCTGTCGGCAAAGACGGAAATCCCGACCTTGGCCGCGGCCAGTTCGTCGGCGATTTTATAAGCTTCCCAGGTGTGCTCGAGCGCCTGGACCTTAAAGCCGAATTCCTTGGCCAAACCCATGAACTCCAGCGCTTCCGTGGCCTGGTAGTCGTGGCAGCGGGCGACGATCTTGCCGCGCAGCAGGTCGGACAAGACCTCCATCCGGAGGTCTTTGCGCGGCGGGAGCAGGTTCTTCGGCGGCGTCTTGGAGGCCTTCAGCTTGTTGTAGCGGTCCCATTCTTCCATGTAGACTCTCGCCTTGAGCATCTCCCGGCGGATGATGGCGTTCGTGCCCATCCGGGTCTGGGGATAGCGCGGCGGCGGTCCGCCGACCGTGATTGTCCGGCTGGACTGCTTGACGTTCTCACCCAGGGCAAACTTCAATGTCCTCAGAGCCTCGTGGACGATCAGCTCTTCCGAGGGCTTTCCCCATTTCATCTTCAGAACGACGTTCGGGCCGCCGATGGGATTGGAGCTGCCGTGCATAGTGTGGACCATGGTCACGCCGCCGCTGAGGGCGGTGAGAATGGAAACATCATCGGCGTTGACGACTTCCCCCACATCGGCTTCCGGCGTGATGGCCTCCGAGCCCTCATTGGTTCCGGCAAGAGCGATGTGTGTGTGCGAATCGATAAGGCCGGGAATGACGTATTTCCCCGAGGCATCGATCACCTTGATCCCTTCCGGCGCCGGGATGTTCTCGCCGATCTGCTTGATGACGCCGTTGATGACCAGGATATCGCCCTTGACCATCACGCCTTTGGTCACCGTCAAGATCGTGCCGTTTTTGATGAGGATGCTTCCCTCCGCCGAAAAAGCCGGCGGCGCGATGAGGGCCAGGACGATGGCCGAGGTCAGGAGGTTTGTGATTGTCTTGTTCATCGGCTTGTCTCCTCAAAATTTCCACAGGACACCATCGACGAAGACCTTGTCAACCCGTGTCTTTTCGTCGAACAGTTCGCCTTTGGTCAGAATGACATTGGCAATCTTGCCCGGCTCTAGGCTGCCGAGCTGCTGGACGAGGCCGAGATACTGGGCGGGCTGGATCGTCAACGCCTTCAAGGCTTCCTCTTTCGACAGCCCGGCCTTGATCGCGGCCTGGATGTTCTTGAGCACGGCGGCGCCGTCGTTCAGCCCGAACGTCGTCAGGGCGAACTTGATGCCTTCCTTGGCCAAATTGGCCGCGTTGGCGGGATAGATCTCGGCCTCGGCTTTTTTCCTCAAGTCCTCCCCCTGGTTGACATACCGGCTCGAGTTCGGCGGCCTGAAATCGAGCGTCACCAGGAGCGGAATCGGCGTTTTTTTTAAGACCGCGGCGTCGCGCCAGGCCTCGTTGGCATGGCTGATAAGAGCGTTCAGCTTGAATTCGTCGATGATTTTCAGGGCGCGCTTGATATCTTCGAGGTTGTTGCATTGGAAGATGACCGGCTTTTTCTCTTTCACATACGGCACCAGCGCTTCCAGGAACGGATCGTATTCCGGCCGCTTCATCCCCTTCAGGACCTTCTGATATTGCGCCTGACAGGCCGCGTAGTAATCGGCATCCAGGAAGGACTGACGGAGGAAGGCGATCGTCCCCATCAAACTCGACGGGTATGTGCCGCGGGCCGACGTGAAATTGATGTGGAGAGCCACCGGATTTTTCAGGACCATAGGCTCGGCTTTCTCGCCGTTGAGGTTGAGAAGAACGCTTTGGCCTTGAATGATGCCCCTGTTGGGCGCGACAAGCACGGTCGTCACGCCGATCTTGAGAAAGCTGTCGATGGCCGCTTTGGTCGGTTTGAGCAGTTTGAAAGCGCACAGTTCGGGAGTTTCCGACGGCCTGTCCTGCGGGGCCGCCGCCGGGGCGATAAACTCCGGCGAGCCTTGGGAAGTCTCGGCCCTTGGGGCTTCCAGCAAAAGATTGGTATGGGCCGAGATCAATCCCGGATAGGCGATCAGGCCTTCGGCCTCGATCACTTCCGCATCCTCGGGAATCGTGACTTTGTCCACAGGGCCGATGGCTTCGATCAAGCCATTGCGGATGATCAGGACACCCTTATCGATGGCGGGTCCCGTGACAGGAACAATTTTCGCGTTTTTGATCGCGTAGGTGGGCCCGACATCCGCTGAGGCCGGCCCCGACACAGCCAGAATAAGGAAAACCAAGCCAAATAGACAAGAGCGTTTGGAGATAGACATACGCCTCCTTTCAAAAAGAACAACGGACGAGATGGTTCCGCACTCCCCTTTTTCCAAGACAAGCCGAAGTCATGTTCATCGGGTCGTCGCCCGCCGCTTGTGAGGGCGAAGAGGAAAGTATAATATACGTTTCTTTCCTCTTGTCAAAAAGAATTTGTGATGAGGACAGGCCTCCAAAAAATCTTCGATGAAGTGGCCCCGACCTATGAACTGGTGAATCGTGTTTTGACGCTTGGGCTGGACGGCCGGTGGAGGAAGAAGGCCGCCCGCGCCGCCGCTGCCCGGCGAGCTTCCCTTAAAAGCTGATGCTGATCGAGGTCCCGCTGCCCGACCCGAAGCGGGGGTTGACGACCCGGCTGCTCGTCGAGCCGAAGGTATAGCTCAGTCCAAGCGAAAAGTAATAGTTATAGCCCGTCCCTAGCTGCCGTCTCTGCAGCAAGACTTCTTCCCAGGAGGCTTCGCCTTTCACGAGCGATAGCTGGTCGCGGATTCTCGATCCCCCGCCGGAGATGTTGAAATTCAATCCCTTGAATATCCGCAGCGAAAGCTCGCCATCAAGCGTCAGGCGGTATTTCTTGAAATCGTGAAAATAATGCGAGCCTTGAAGCGATGTGCTGATCGTTCCCCACGGCTGCTTGAGCTCCAAGGTCGCCGACAGGGATTCACTCCACAAAGTCTCTTTCGTTTTGTAGTAAATCGTTTCCTCGCGGTAGCGGACCGGATTGAAGCTGAGCCTGTAGAGAAAGCGCAATTGCTTCTTGGTGGATTGAGAATAGGGGAAAAGGTCGTATTCGATGGCCGGCGCCAGGCTGAGGACGAGCTTTGTGTTATTGAACGTGGATGAGGAGACCCCCAGGAAGGCTCCGACCGACCAGTGATCGGAGATGCTTCGGACGGCCAAGCCGCTGAAATTCTGGCTTTTCATCGTGCTCTCGTAGTTGTA
>JAPKZH010000127.1 GCA_026393905.1 Candidatus Aminicenantota bacterium | reverse complement strand
ACCCTGCTCCCGCCGGTTTCCGGCCGGCAGGAACGGCCCTCAGCCCAGATGTGTTAGAGCACGGCCTCTTTCCACCTCCCTAGGATTTTGAATATGTTTATGATCGGGTCCATTAAAAATTGAGAAATCCATCTTGATATCCGAAACCTATTCATTATCCGGATTTTATGAAATTTTTCCAGGGGCTGTCAAGTACGGATGTTATTTTTTTATCTGGGCCTTCAAAGTGGCGATGAGCTCCTCGAGGAACCTGACCCTCTCGGGGTCGGTCGTGCCGGCTTTGGCCTTCTCCAGGTACTCGACCGCCGTGGGGACATAGGCCTTGTTGATGTAGCACCGCCCGGCCATCTCGAGGTAGGCCGCGTCGTCCGGCCTCAGGGCCAGGGCCTTTTCGAAATGGGCCAGGGCTTCGTCGATCCGGGTGAGCCCGAAAAGGAGCAGGCCGGAATTGTAGAAAACGTCCGGATTGCCGGGTTCGAGCTCAATGGCCTTCTGGAATTCCGCGAGGGCCTTCGCCGGCTGGTTCTGCCGCTCGTAGCAGACGCCCAGCTGATAAAAGGCCGCGGCGAATTTTGGGCTCATCCCCCTGCCTGATCTTCTCGGACGCTGCCTTGATGCCGGCCTCGGTCTCCTTGAGGCGCTGGACCTCCTGGACGACTTCCTCGCTGATCATGATGACGGGCGGGATCTCGACCTTTTCCATGGAGTCCCGGGGGGTTTCGAACTTCCACTCGTCTTCTTTTGCGGCATAGCCCTTTTTCTTAAAGGCGACCTTGTAAACCCCATGCGGCAGTCCGGCGAATTTGAACTCGCCATCCTTCTTGGTCTTGAGAGCATAACTTCGGCTGGTTTCGATGTCCCGGAGAAAGATTTCGACCCCCTCCAATGGTCTTTGCTGAGGATCGACGACTTTCCCGTAGATATAATATTCGCGGTATTGACCGAAGCCGGGGAGGATCAGGACGAAACCCATCAGGAGAACGGAGGCGCAGATAAGCCTGGGCGCGCGGTTTCTCATCTTTCACTCCTTCTGCGATCTATAGAAGTTGGCCTTTTTCAGGGCTTCGTTCATTTTGTCCGGCTGGTGCTTGCGGTTGTAGATATCCGCCAGAAGATAGTAGCCGAGAGCCTTGAGTTCGGATGTCTGGGCCAGGGCAAGCCCTTTCTCGACCTCAACTTGGATCTCGTCGAGCGGAACCGGCTCATAGAGCAGGCCCCTGGCCAGCAGAAGATGCCCGTCCGCCAGATTGGGGGCCAGCTTGACGACTTCCCGCATTTGCTCAAGAGAACCGGGCCTGTCCCCGAGCCGGAACAGAACCTTTCCTAAGTTGAACCGGGCCATGAACTCCTTAGGAATCACCTTGATTTCCTCGGTATAGGCCGCCCGGGCCTCGTTGAGCCTCCCCTGCTCCTCATACAGGAGCCCGAGGTTGAAATGAACCAGGGGAAATTTCGGGGACTCCTGGATAACGGCCTTGAGCTCCGTTTCGGCCCTATCATACTGCTTGGCGCCCACCAAACAAGCCGCCAGGTTGAGCCGGCTCCGGGTAATTTTAGGCTGGATATCGAACGCTTTTTCAAAGTATGGGAGGGCTTCGAGATAGTTCTTGGCCTCCATGTAGACCTGCCCGATCAGCGTATGAGCCTGGGTATTCCGTTCGTCCACCGAAAGGGTCCGTTTGCAGAGGGCGATGACGTCCTCGCTTTTCCCCTCCTCGAGAAGGATGTTGGCCAGGGTGATCAGGGCTTGAACGCTCTCGGGGTCCCCTTTCAGGATGATGTCCAGCTTGGCTTTTGCGTCCTCACTCCTCCCGAGCTCGATATAGCAGGTCGACAAGAGAAGAAGCGCCTGGGGGATCGCCGGTTCGTCCTTGAGCGCGGATTCCAGGGCCGCAGCAGCCTCGGTATACTCGTCGTTCATGATCAAATCGCCGGCTCGGGTGATGGCGTTGAAAACGGGCAGCTTATCCTTAGGGTCGGCCAGGGGCCCCGCCCCTCCGGCCGTCTTTTTCGTGGAAACCGGTGCCCCGATGTAGCCCAACGCCGATAACTTTTCCATAGTTTCCTTGTCCAGGTCCGCCGCCTGCAACGTCGGCGCTCCCACGCTTGTCTCGGCAATAAGCGTTTCCAGGTCCTTTTTCATCCGCTGGGCGATATCGGGATATTGGGCGAGGAGGTTCCTCTGCTCATCGGCGTCCTGGGCGATATCGTAGAGCTCGGCCCGGGGAGAATCGATGTATTTATAGCGGGTCGTCCTCAGCGCATGCAGAGCACTCCAGCCGAACTGGAGATTTGAGGTCATGGCTTCTCCATAGGCGGGATGATCATCTTTCATGCCCGGGTTGAACATCAACGGAACAAGCGACCGGCCCTGGACTTCGACCGGCGACTTGATGTCCGCCAGGTCCAGCAGGGTCGGGAAGACATCGGCCGACCGGACCTGGGCCGAGACCCGCTTCCCCTGCAGGTCCGCGAACGGAGTGACGACCAAAAGGGGGACATGGAGAGCGTAGTCATAAACGAAATACCCATGGGTCCCTTCGCCGTGGCTTCCCAGCGCTTCCCCATGGTCGCCGATGAGGATCATGACGGTGTTTTTATCGAGTCCGTTTTTCGTGAGCCAAGCCGTA
Organism: Candidatus Aminicenantota bacterium; assembly: GCA_026393905.1. Taxonomy (GTDB): domain Bacteria; phylum Acidobacteriota; class Aminicenantia; order Aminicenantales; family UBA4085; genus JAPKZH01. The sequence continues at coordinate 120 of JAPKZH010000127.1, read as the reverse complement.
CAGCGTCCGATCTGTTCGTCCATGAAAGCGATTTCGCCGTCGTAGAGGCCTGCCGGGCCGCGTCGCCCATATTCGGAGTAATAGGGCTCCGGGGGGGCATAGGGCACGTGGGGGTCGTAG
>JAPKZH010000017.1 GCA_026393905.1 Candidatus Aminicenantota bacterium | reverse complement strand
ACATTACTAGTGCAAACGCATTATTTAAATTGTCATTGCGAGGCACGCAGTGCCGTGGCAATCTCCGCTTAGGTCTCTCGCGACAAAAGCGGAGATTCCTCGCTCCGCTCGGAATGACAAGCTGTGGAGATTGCTCGCTTTGTTCGGAATGACATACTACACGGAAATGGGGACACACACTGTGTGTGTCCCCAAAAAGAATAGGGAGGGATTCATGGACCGCACTCAGCTAAAGCTCAAGGTGTCGCTGCTATTATTTTTTCTCTTCTTAATCCTCGGGGCCCCTTCCGCCCTTCCTCCGCTGCTTGGGCGGGGCATGAATCCCAGGCCTCCGTCCCACGGGACGACTTACCCTTGGATCCCTCTCGAGCGATTCTTCAAAGCAAGCCAAGGGGAATCGATCGCGCAAACCAAAAGTCTTTTCGCGATCGACGACTATTTCCGGACAGCGTCCATTCGGGTCGAAGACTGGACGAAGGACGGCCGCTGGCTCGCCTGCGCCGTCAGCATCCAGGCCGACCGCCTGCCCCAGGACAACTATCGCTACGGAGACCCGACCTATATCGGGCCTTCGCTGGCCGATCTGGTGGTGATCGATACAGGGTCGGGAAAGCAGGTCAAGCTCTATCCTCAAAAACAGCAGTTTCGCTCGGCCGCCTGGTCCCCGGACGGAAAAGTGTTGGCTTTCTTTCTTTTCCGCAGCCCGGCCTACCAGCTTGTCCTCTGGAACCGCGAGACCGGAAAATTCGAGAAAGCGGCCCTGAAATACCCGAAATCGATCGCCGCCAATTCGCCACTGGTCTGGTCTCCGGACGGGAAAATGATCTATCTCACGGTCAGGGCTTCGGATTGGGAGGCCAAGAGCTCCGGATTATTCAAATATGCGACATCCGATCCCATTATTCTTATGGATTCGGACAAGACCTTCCTGCAGTGGGACGAGATCAGCCGGCAAAGCCGTCTGGCCATACCCGTGGTCTGGGAGATCGCTCAGAACAAGGTCACGGAGCTCATGCCGGAGACGATGCTGCTTTCGACCCGCTTGACCAAAGATGGCGCGTCGCTAGTCTTTGAGCGCGATGTGACCGAGAAGACGAATTACGATGTCATCTTCGGCACGAGGAACCAGCTCGAGGTGCTCCCCCTCCCCAAGGGGACGCCGCGCGTCTTGCTCAAGCCGTATGACAGGAGAAGCCTGGTCTGGTCCGAGGATAACGCGACGCTGGCCTATTCAGATAAAGGCGACGTCTATGTGATGGCCGTCGCCGACAAGGAGCCGCGGAAGCTCGTCGGCGAAAAAGAGCCTGCTGCAGCCGACAAGGCCGCCGCCGCCGCTGTGCCCACGGACAAGGCCAAGGACGAGAAAAAAGACGAGAAGAAGAAAAAACAGGAATTCGAGGCCGCCCGCTTCAGCTTTGATGCCGGCCTTTTGCTCTGCACAAGCGCCCGTCCGCAGCCCGAAGAGGAAAAACCAGGGCGGCCGCCGGCCAATCCGCCCCGCCAGTACTGGCTGGTCAACGTCAAAACCGGGGACAAGGAAATGATTTACGAGCTTCCCGAAGACGAGGATAGCCGTCCCCATCTTCATATCGTCGACTGGAGCCTGGACGGGCAGTCGATTTATTTCAGCTATTCCGCGCCCGACAAATACGACCGCGGCCTGGTCAAGCTCGACATCAAAGCGAAAAAGATGTCCGACCTTCTCCGTAGCAACCGGCTTTATTCATGGTGGATAATGGCGGAAGACGGGAAAAGCTTCCTTTACATGGAATCCGACGGAGACAAGCCCGACGAGCTCTATACGGCCGGCGCGGACTTTTCCAAATCCGCCAAGCTCACGGACCTCAATCCCCAGTTCAAAGACAAGGCGCTGAGCCATACCGAGCTCATCTCCTACATGGACGCGGACGGCAAAAAACTCTACGGCGTCCTGTATTACCCGGCCAACTACGAACAGGGGAAAAAATATCCTCTCATCACTGAGGTCTACGAGCTCTTTTTCGAGAACGGATTTAGCGCGACGCTGAACATTTTTACCTCGGCCGGCTATGCCGTGCTCCATCCTTCGGTGAATCTCGTCAGGGGCTATCCGGGCGAGGCCTGGGCCAAAGGGGCTTTGGCGGCGGTCAACAAGGTGGTCGATATGGGCGTTGCCGACCCCAAGCGCCTTGGAATCCAGGGCACAAGCTACGGAGGGTACGCCACCGTCCTACTCATCACCCAGACCGATCGTTTCAAGGCCGCCATCAACAATTCCGGAAAGGTGGACATGATCAGTTTCTACACCCAGAGCCCGCGTTTGGGCGTCAGGAATACCCATGCCCCGGAAAAAAGCCAGGACAGGATCGGCGGGACGCTCTGGGAATACCCGGAACGATACCTGGCCCACTCGGCCATCCTCCAGGCCGACCGGATCAAGACTCCGCTGCTCTGCATCACCGGCGACCAGGACCCCAACGTGGAAGCCCTCCAGTCCCAGGAGATTTTTTACGCGCTGCGGAGGCTGGGCAAGAAGGTCGTCTGGCTGCGCTATCACGACGGCGCCCACGGCGGCCCCAACACCAACGACGAACGAAAAGATATGTATAAACGGATGCTCGAATGGTATGATAAATACCTCAAGGATGAGAAGAAATAGAAGAATGGGACCTCATTATTTTTTTCAATTTTGATCAACATGTCATTCCGAGCGAAGCGAGGAATCCCCCAGCCTGTCATTCCGAGCGGAGCGAGGAATCCCCGCTTTTATTGCGAGAGACCTAAGCGGAGATTGCCACGCCAAGAGGCTCGCAATGACGCGCTTCCCGACTTGCCACGGCACTGGGTACCTTGCAATGACAGGTATATATTAAGGAGAACGATAAATATCTTGCATTGGTTCTTGGGCAAAAATAGTGGTGCGCGCAATCAATTTATCGCTCCCGGTAATAAATAGCGAAAAGGAGGACTAAATGAGTAATCGGCGTTTAATGAGACATCTATCTTTCTCTGCCTTCATCTTAGTTTTTGCTTTAGCTTTGTTTTTTTCAACGGGCGCGGGCGTTTTAAAACCCCAGCCCGTCCTGGATCAACCGGTCTTCGACAATTGCACGAGCATCCTGGTCGGGAGGCTGGCCTCCCTCGACGGCTCGACCATGACCTCCCATTCCTGCGACAGCAACACGGACCGCACCTGGATCACCATCGTCCCCCATCAAAAACACAAACCGGGCGATATGGCTAAAGTCTATAACGAGCCCAAAAGAACCAAAGGCCCGGACGAGAC
>JAPKZH010000059.1 GCA_026393905.1 Candidatus Aminicenantota bacterium | reverse complement strand
AAATGAAGATCGTGGGGGTCCCTCCGTTCTTCGCGGTCGCCAATAAAAGATATCCGGCGCCGAGGGCGACGTCGTCATCATGGGGAGAGAAAAAAGCCACCCGTTCACCGCTGGACCAGCCGGGGAAGAGGAGCTCAATCCCGGAGCTTCGAAGACGGGATCGAAAATCGATGAATTCCATCAGAGCACTCTCAACGGGCTTCTCAGTTTCTTGAGCAGGTCGTCCAAAGTGCCCGGAGTTTTGGGATTGAGCCTCAATAGGATATAGGCGTTTTTTTCGTAAAACGAGCTGCCCTTGGGCAGGAATGTCAGATCGTTGTTGGTGGCGAAGTCGCCCCAAGTGTAAAGAAGGGGCCTGACCCAATAGACATAATCCCCGTCCGAAGGGGCGTAGAAATACGTGCCGGATCTATGCGGGAAATCGCCCGGGGCATCCAGGTTGATGTCGACGGCGTTGATCCTCAGGCTGAAAAATCCGTATTGGTCTTTGGTGTTGAGGAGGCCGACCCAGCCGAGGTCCGGCGGCGCGATGTGGACGAGGCCGTAGGGAGTTTCGGCCGCTTCTTTGAGGGGGAGTTTGATGATCTCTCCTTTTTTATTTCTGTACATCAAGGAATCGAAGAGCTCCTTGAAGAGGACCATCTCATCGTTGCGCAGGGCGATGACGCCGAGGTCCTTTTCCACGGTCAGCCGTGTTTCGGAAATGAAGTAAGGGGAATCTTTCTCGACCGTGTATTTCACCTCGAGAAAGACATCCTGGATGCGCGGCATCGGCCCTTTTCTGGAGTTGGTGTAGAGGAAAGCGCCCAGGCTTTCTTGGAAAGACGAGGGCTTTTTCCAGTCAAAGGAATGGTCCCAGGCGATCCCCGGGATAAAGACATCGGGATTCCAGTGGATCACGCCCGCCTTATTGTAAAGCTTGACGCCTTCCCGGAGATACTCGATGGTGTTGATCTGCCCGCTCTGGGGATGGAACTGGAGAAGGAACCGCCCGTTCTTGACGGTTTTGCCCAGGCCCTCGCCGGTTACGACAAAGCCCTGTTCGGGCGCGGCGGCCGCTTCTCCTAGAAAAACGGCGACGATCTTTTTCTCGTAGGGGCCGGCCTGGAGCGGCACGGCCAGCTTATAAGTCACGGTCGCAGGATGGGTTTTGGCCGTGCTTTCCGACGGCGTGGACTCCTTTTGATCCACAACTTGGAAGGGAAGGAGATCTTTCCCGGCATAAATGCGGAAATTGGGGCTTTCCATTTCGGTTTTCGGAGCCGTGATCGTCAGGGTGGCGATTTCCGCCGTCCGTGCCAATCCGGATTCCTCTTCGATCCGGAAAATCCGGTAAAAGCCCTTTTCGCAAAGAGCCGGAATTCCGCCCTCTTTAGGCGATACGCCGCTCCACTCGAAGGATTTAGCTTGTTCTGAATTCTCCGGCTTGCCAAGAAGCCTGACCTTATAGGGTTGATCTCCCCTCCAGGCGTAGCGAAGGGAAACATCATAGGATCCCTCGTCCATAGGTTTAGCCAAATCGACAAGCTTCCCGCTCTTAAAAATCAGGCAGCGGGCGAGTCGCAGACCGTTGATCGCGATCTCCGTGAACAGGATTTTTTCGTTCTTGACTTCAAAGAGAAAACGGATCTGATAGTCCGGAGAGTCAAAGCTCGGAGAGATGAAATTCAACTTGGCCTGGGCGCAGAGACTGATCGAACCGAAAAAGACCAAGACCATCGAAACGAAAAGGGTTGTAATAAATCTGGACTTCATGCCCACCTCCAATTTTTTGAAGCAAAACGGCGTGAAAAACCCGGATGGGGAGCGAGGCCGTCTCCGGATCGTTTCCCAGACGATTTATCGACGCACCAAATGGAAGAGAAACTCATAAAACTCATTTGAACAGCCTATAATACGGGTTCGTCCTGTTTTTCGGGATTTTAACGATGTCCTTTCCGACAAAGTCCTGGACACAGAGAGGCATTTGGTTGTAAACACCGATCTCTCGGCCTTTTTTCCAGAAAGAATCTTCGATGACGGCATATTCGATGGGAAAGACAAGGTCCTTTTTTTCGTCGAATCCCATGAAGGCGACATCGATCATTAAAGCCACGCTCTTTCCGAGCGGTTCATCGGTATAGGGGGTGACGGCGCCGAAGCCCTCCTGGCATTCGGAACAGCCCGTGTTGTGGATGAAGGTGTAAGGCTCGCGGGGTGTCAGCCGGCGCCCGTGTTTATCCGCTAGTTTGGTCTTTGCCAGATAAGCTTTGCCCTTTTGATCGATGAAGCTCGAGGGACGCCCGCTCCGGGCGGCTTCGACGGCGGCCTTGATGACTGAATGATAGAGGCCTTCGAGCGCGTTCATGAATTTGCGCTCGGAGCCTGTCCAGGCCGCTCCGGCTTTCACCGTCCTCCTCATGATGCCGTGGTAGCCGTTGAAGGTCGGGCTGACGCCGAGCGAAACGAACTCACCTTTTTTGATGACTCTGTTGGTGGCCGGTCCGATTACGCTGCGCCCCCGGCTTCCTGAAGTGACGATTGTCGGGAAGCCCGTCCGGCCGGCGCCCAGCCTTTTCATGACATAATCCGCCGCAGCGGCCACATCGAGCTCCCGGAGGCCCGGCTTGAGGACGGCCAGCATGCCCAGAAACGCGGCGTCCGCAATGATGTTGGCCATTCCAATCAAGCGGAGCTCGACCGCAGACTTTTCGTACTTGATCCGGCGGAGAAGATCGGTGTCGAAGATGACGTTATCGGAGCCGAATCGGCCCTGGAGCATGATGACATGGTCGTGCGGGATGAATTGACCGCTGGAGAAGACCGCGATTTTGACGGCCTTTCCGGGTTTATAGGGAACGAGCGAACCCACGACCTCTTCCAGGCTGCCGAACTTGGCAAAACGGTAGTCCTCGTCTGAGAGCTGGAATTCACGCAGAATCGCCACGCCGGCGCCCGACGCTTCCAGACAGTTCTCGATGACATGACCGCCTTCGGAACCTGCCGTCACGACCGGCCTCCCCTTGGCAGGGATGAGGACTCCATATCGTTCGATGATCGGGTCGAAAATTCCTGCCAGCCAAGCCGCGTCCGAGCGGTCCAACTCGCTGCCGCAGGCATAGGCCAGGTCGTATCCTTTGGCGGCCATGGCCTTCTGGACTTTGGCCCAACGCTTCTGGTATTCCTGCCGCCCGATTTCAAAATCGCGCTCGACGAGGGGGAGGAAAGCCTGGATGATTTTTTCTATTGTCTGCGTCTTCATTTTTTCTTCGGGCCTCCAATTGCTTCTTTGACGCCTTCTTCAAACCGCTCGGTGAGAATGGGCACGACCCATCCCTCCGGGCTTTCTTGATATGTTTCGATATCTTCCATGATTCCCAGCGGATATTTTAACATTTTGTAGGTGGCATCGAGATAAGCGGCGAAACCTTTATCCTTCTTGTACGAAAACGGGATCCAGGCATTCCGGTCATAGTAGACGCTGCCTGCTTTAACCGGCAGCATGCGCGTCTGGTTGTTCGATCCGAAAGAATAGACGAACCCCCTCGACATGTAATACCAGGGGCCGTGCTGAATATAAATATATGGCTGCTGCTGGGAAGCCTCTCCGCCGTGAAGGTTCGGGAGGGCCATGTCCAGAAAGAGGCTGGCAAACCCGAGCCCCTTTTCATCGCTGTAGAATGCCACCCACGGCGTGTCGGGCCTGAGAACGGCGGCGTGTTTGGGATGCATTTTTGAAGCGGCAAAGTCCACGGTTTGGAGCTTACCGTCGACGGTCCTGTAGGCCGCTTTGGTAAAGACGGCTTTATTGAAGACGATTTCTGCATTCCGCACCGCTTCGGCGAAAATATCCGATTTGATCTCCATTGTCGATTCCGCCAGAATGACGGGGGAGTGGCCGTAGAAGTAATAGGTGATGCTGATCTGGATTCCCTTCGGGTAGGGAAGTGGGGCTTCGCGACGCAGCGAGTAAAACACAGGCCCGACATCTTCCGAGTAAGGCGGATTCTCCCAATCCGAACAGTGGTACCAGGCATGCGGGGGCGAATAGACATCCGGATTCCAGTGGATGGAGCCGTTGGTCTCAAGCTTGTGCTCGAGCCTGGTCTTCGATGTTTTCTCGACCACTTCATAGATCGTTCCGCTTTTCGGATGGAGCGTGATCTTGTAAAAATCATTCTCGATCGTTTTCCCTAGGCCTTGTCCGGTCACTTTCAGGTCGGATTTAAAAGCCGCTTTTTTGGCCGCGGGATTGTTGTAGAAGACAAGATAGGTGGCTTTTTCGTGGGGCTTGAGGTTCGCCAGAAAGGCCAGGCTGAAGGATCTCGTCGGATGATAGCGCGGGCTTGTCTTTCCGGTTTTCTCATCTTTGTCGACCATGGCGATAATTTTGGGATCATTCCATGTCCGGATGTCATAGACCTGATGGGGGATTTCCGCGTAGACGACATCCTCGCCTTTCTTATCGGCCTTGATGACTCGGATTTCGTCGGCAGATTTGAGATAGCGGCTTAACACGCCGACCGTGGCATGGACGGGACAATCGACGCGTTCGTATCCGTTGTCTTCGGAGACTACGAGGGCCAGATAGTTTTTCCAGCCTGAGTTCCAATACCCTTTTTTGGCCGGGGCGGTCGCTTGTTCCGTCAAGGTGAGCGTCTTCTTGGTTTTTCCATGTTCCAGGTCCACTTTGACCTCGTAGCCCGCTTTCCCTTGCCAGCCCCATCGGATTTTGACGGCGAACGGCTGATCGCCGTTGATTTCAGGATTTGCCGTTTCCCTGCCGTTTTGAAAGACTAAGAAATCCCGGGCCCGTGTCCCGTTGACCGTAACCCGGGTGACGGACCAGGCGCCCTGACCGGCCGGCGGATTGTTCAAAAATACGGCCTTGATGGAATACCAAGCCTCTCCGGCGATGGGATAGCCATACTCCATTGGGAGAGGGAACCGCTCGTCAAATCCTCGGGCCGCGCCCACGAATAAAATGAGCGAGAATAATATGCATAGATTT
>JAPKZH010000189.1 GCA_026393905.1 Candidatus Aminicenantota bacterium | reverse complement strand
TAATATATCACCGCTAGCTGCTGACGGGAGCAGGGCGATCTCATAGGATCTCGGGAGAATCGAACGGGATTGCCGCGCCGCAAGAACGGCTGTCCATGGCCATAGAATATTAATTGCTTCGCTCAAATCGGTCATTATGAAATAAAGACCTCGGGTATCATTTTATGATCCTGGGCTCCGTCTCGACTGTGAAAAACTTGTATTTATCGTAGGTCAGACTGACTGCGAGTTTTTCTGTTGAACCTCGAGAGTCAATTTTAGGATAGGCCACATGGACCTTTGACCGCGAAGGAAAAAAGACGCCGCTCTTCTCCGTCCCGTATTCGTGCGTCGTTATAAAGATGGGCTTGGTGTTTAAAATAACGCAGTCATCCAAGACTTCCTCGTAGCCATCGATCGGTACCCCTTCGATCTCGCTCTTCAGTGTTTGGTAACTCTTCTTGTCGATCCAGAACTTGGCGGTCCAGATCGCATCTTCATTTCCCGGCTTCGGCGTGGCTTCGATTACCAGGGCATTTCTTCCATTGAATCTTTCTTCATTCACGATTCTGAAGTTGAATCTGACCTGTTGATCTTTGGCCAGCACCCGGAGAGGGGCGAAAAGAGAGCTCAGCCCCGAGAACCGCTTCTCGTTCAACAGCTTGCTCCGATCCGCGTTTTTTTGCCCGTTCTCCTTCAAGATTATTCTCCGCTCTTCGATATTCTCCGACTTCTTGACGATGAGATAATCGCACAAAAAATCATTCCTTATCGTCCGCTTTGGATCCATCATTTGTATCGCAGCAATTTCCGCCAAATTTTGGCCGGTAACCCTTATTTTCTCAGATTCGGCTTCCGAGGCACCGAAGTACTGCATAAAAACGCCGGGCTTTGCATCCGGAGGGATTTCGAAATACCCGCTTTGTTCGTCTCGTCTATGCCGGGGACCCGACGATACCCAGCTAATATTCTTCAATAAATTGTAGTGCGTTTCTTTAATCCTCTCCTCGCAAATAAAATTCAAAGCCGCACCGACGAGTTTTTGGCAATAATCTCCGCTTCCGGCAAGCACAGCCGGCAATTTTTCCTGGGAAAAAGAATCGGATGATCCTGCGGGCCGCGTTGCGCTCTTCACATTCTCCGGCGCATAAGCGCGGGGGTAGAAGTAATAGCTGTACCGAAACGCCGCCGGGACCGGCTTCCCCTCGAGAACCAAGGGCTCGAACGTCCACTGTAGAAACGCTTTGACCGCCGCATAATTGAGATAGGGATGAATCCGCTTTTCGACATCGACCCGCTGGACGATCCCCTTTTCATCGATCGTGATCAGCAAGCCGATTTCGCCGCCGACGAGCCGCTTCCTCAGCTCTTCGGGATACAACGGCTGAACCTGAGTGAGGACTTTGGGGCTCGCCATGAGGCGGATCTGCGGCGACTCCTGAGCTTCTTTCGTCTCGGCCCTTCTCTTGCTTGGATCTCCGATCGTCAACATCACCATCATGAAATAGGACCCGCCGTCGCTTGGCCATGCGATGATCACGGGGTCTGCGATCCCAAGAACAAGATTTTGGTCGGCGATGATTTCCACATCGTTATGAGATTTTGCGTCTTTTTTATTTTTATAGACAACAACGCTAAGGGCGATCTTTTGAATGGGGAGCATCTTAGGAACGAGTTTTACTCCGTAAAAAACCGATCGGCCCACGATCAGATCGAATGGAAAAGGAGGGGGACGCCTGCCGGGGCGGAAGTTTCCGTCCCACTGAATATCGTAAAGACGATTTCCATCCCACCATTTCTGATGCAAGAATAGGTCATCGAGTGTCTGCAGCCCGAAAAGATCCATGAGAGTATCGATAACGGTCGCCGTCAATTCGCTATCTGCTCCTGTTGACTTATCCTTGAGCAAGGATAATTCCGGATGAGATGAGCTCGTAAGGATTTCGATTTGTTTCAGGCCGGGCTGACCCTCCATCCAAACTCCCTGGAAGAGGTGGACTTGGATGAGGATCCGCTCTGCGGCTAAGATCCAGGGCGTCATGAGAAAAAAGCTGATGGCTAGACAAAGGAACCGGGATTTATTTTTCATGGGCCTGCTCTTTTAACTCCAGATAAATCTGGATTAAACTTGCTCATTGCTACCATCCCCTGCATCCCTTGAATATGTTGCACGCGGCAGTGCTTCCCCGCTTTTGGAGGCCGGAGACGAGGTTCGGCTGCTGGGGAATGCCAGCTTGAGAAAAAGAATCGGCGGGACCCCACGCCAATGACAGAACGATGATCAGGCCCGCCATCATCACTCTCTTCGTGCCGATCATGTCGATTCCTCAAATATTCTAATCAATTACGCCATATCCCAGAGCGGTCGATTTCGCGGAATTTTTCGTCCGTGAGCTTGGGTAAATTCACGTTCTTCCGCTCGACCTTGAAATCGTTGGCGATGGACGATGATTCTCCGCTCGTCTCTTCCTCGGCCTTGAGATAAAGGCGATAGGGGCCGGGTTCGACCTCGGGGATATCGAGGCGCACGAGGTAAGCTTTTCCCGACGGTTCGTCCTTTTTCGAGAGAAGCGTGAGAGTGAGAGGGACGGTGACGACACCCCCGAGTTCCAAGTTCTCGAGAAAAGCCGAGATTTTGATCTTCGGCGCCGAAATCTGTGCGACGGCGCATCGAAACGAAGCCCATATTTCGGAAGGGCTCGAAAGCGTCTTCTCCGTGTAAGGAACATACTGGCGGGTGTCGAAGCCGAGGATTTCGGAGAGGGGCCTGGTCGGCGATTTCCCAGTCGCTTTTGGAGTGAAGCCTTTGAGATAGAACGCCTGTCGCTCGGGTTTCCATAATACTGGAGGAAAAAGCATGATTCCTGAGGGCTTCGCTTCAGCGACGGCGGTCGAGACTCCCGCGACCGCAGCCGCTCCGGTTTCCAGGTTTCGCATGACGATCCGGCATTTGTAGGCGCCCGGCGGGACGGCCAGGACGGACAATAAGTAGGCCCCCGACTGCGCGACCTTCGTCAAATCTTCCTCGCTCCGGCGGAGCTCGACGATCTCGTCCGACGGATTGAAGACAAGGTTGACAACTTCGACCCTTTTCCCTACGACCTTGCTGATTTTTTCTCTCGGGATCCGGGCCGCGAACACGAGGTTCCCGGCCGGGTCCGGCGAGAATGGCAGGGCCGTCATTTCGAACCGGTCCGGCGTCTGAGACAGGGGCGTATCGGCCAGGGCCAGGTCCACGAGCTGGATCGTTTTCTCGAGGTCCGTGTAATCCGCGAAGGGTTTCGGATTGAAATAGCCCCACTGGGCGCGGACATCGCAGCCCGGCCGCTTTACGGTCACCTGGATCCTATGGTATTTCCCGTCCCAGGTCTCGCTGACCGGGTAGCCGAGGACATAATACGAGCCGGTCAGTGTCTGGACTTTTTCGATGAACGGCTCGTAATTATACATATTGCCCCAGTATTGGCCTCCCGTTTCGTAGGACGTTTTAGCAAGAGTCCAGGCGCCCGTTTCGGGATCGCTGAGCGTGATCCCGCCCGTATACAAGGCGTGGACCGAGACGTTCGACGTGCCCAGTTCCTTCAAAAGGATCTCGTATTTTTTGCCGAGTTCTGAGACGGGTGGGAACTTGGGATACAACACCGGGTACGGAATTCCTTCGGAAAAAAGAACAAGATGCTTCTGACCCGAGACGGAACGGAGGGCATAGGCGAGCGCGGTCAGCGACTCGATATAGGTGATGGTCGAAAGACGCCACATTTCCGCCATGTCGAGTGCGGGCAGATCGGGCATGGGTTGAGAATATTTTGTTTCTGGCCGTGCGTCGGCAAAACCCTCGGCTTTCAACTCTCGCTGATATTTGTCTTCTAGGTCTTCGAACCTTTGATTGGAATCGCGGAGGCCGATCTTCGCGACGAGATCCCGGACCTTTTTATGATCGGTCGTAAGATACAGATGGAATTTGAGGCGGCTGAGGAGCGAATACGAGACGACGCCGATCTCGTCCGTAGGCAGAACCTG
>JAPKZH010000007.1 GCA_026393905.1 Candidatus Aminicenantota bacterium | reverse complement strand
TCTCGGGTGCGATGTGTTTTTGGACGTGAAGATTGGGGAGAGGAGTTTGACTGCCCGAACGGAGCCGACGACGCAGGCGAAGCCGCATGCCACGATCTGTCTTCAGCCGTCGCCGGAGAACATGCGGTTTTTTGACATTGAAACGGAGAAGGCGCTAATTATATAAAGACGCAGAGCGCAGAGCGTAGAAAACAGCAGAAGGTCATTTTGAATTTTAATGCGGGGTGCTCCCCCGGGGAAAAGATTCCACCCTGCCCTCTTTGACGGAAACCTGAGGCTTTTCTTTTAAAGGATCCGTTGGTTAGATTTAGCCTCAGGATTCAGGCAATTTGGCGGTATTTGATTACTCATCGCGGCAAAAATGTTCTTGGCACAAACGACCGCCATCTCAAGTCTTGTTTCAGTGGTCGAGGTGCCAACATGCGGCGTCAAGACGACGTTAGGAAGTTCAGATAGCCCATCCATTAAGTTAGGCTCTTGCTCGAAGACGTCTAAACCGGCTCCCGCAAATTGACCTTCCCGTAACGCCTCTACCAGTGCTTTCTCGTCAATAATCGGACCACGGGCAGCATTGATCAGGATGGCCGTTTTCTTCATCATCTTAAACTCATTAGTGCCGAATAGATGCCGAGTGGAGGGGAGCAGAGGAACATGCACGGAAATAAAATCTGCAGACTTTAAAAGGGTTTCTTTGTCGACAAACTTACCAGCCGTCGCGGCTTCAAAAGCAGGAATATTATGGACATCAGTGTAAATAACATTCATTCTAAAACCCTGAGCACGCTGGGCAACTGCTTGCCCGATTCGGCCACCGCCGACTATGCCAAGAGTCTTGCCTGTAATTTGGGTGCCCATCAAATTCATCGGGCTCCAGCTCTTTTGGCCGGACCGAACAAATCTATCGCACTCTACCACTCGCCTTGCTGTTGCCAACAACAACGTCCAGGCAAGATCAGCCGTAGCGTCGGTGACAACATCAGGGGTGTTGCTCACATAGATGCCCTGTTGTGTCGCGCTCTCTACGTCGATCTGATTGTAACCAACGCCATAGTTGGCGAAAATTTTGCATTTCGCTTTGACGGCACGGCATATTTCCTCATCAATGGTGTCCGCAACAACGACTACGGCATCCCGGCCTTTTATCTTTGCCAGCAACTCCTCTTTCGTCAGGCCTCGGTCTTCACTGTTCATTTCTACGTTATATCCACCAAATAGATCGAGGATTTGAACCGGTAGGTGCCGAGTTATATATACATTGGGTTTAGTCAAGGTCGTCACCTCAAATTGAGCCTGTTCAATCATTCAAGTGTAGCAGGTATATCCGTACTTGCATTGTTCTTGGTCATCATTACAGAGAAGGATTATTTGATCTTTTTCAGCACAACTTGAAGCAGGGATATTCGTTCTCTGATTGATAAGAAGTTGCTTTTGCTTGGGTTGAGGATACAGAAAGGAGTTTTGTGTTTCGACATGCCTGAACTCTCATCACGAGAAACTTTATCATGGGGGTTCTTTCTCGGCGGGAGGAGTATTTTTGCCTTTTGGATGCGAAGGCCCTTGTGGTAAGGTGGAAATATGAATTGGTAAGAAAGACCTTTTCAAGGAGGAGTCAAAATGTTCTGGCGCAGCAAAAACATTCTTCAGCCTTCCGGGGAGCGCGACCATCCCCCAAACCTGCCGCCATCAGGCCTAAAATCCACAAATTCACAGGGAAGGCGCTCTGCTTCGATTCGGGGGAGGCGGCGAACCATGCAATCCTGGACCGTAAGGTGGTGGAAGGGGAGGTCGTGGTCATTCGCTACGAGGGCCCGAAGGGCGGGCCCGGGATGCGGGAGATGTACACAGCAATGAAACTTTTGTTCGGTCAGGGCCTGGCTCTCAAAACCGCCCTGGTGACCGATGGGAGGTTTTCGGGAACGAACAACGGATGTTTCGTCGGCCACATTTCCCCTGAAGCCGC
>JAPKZH010000390.1 GCA_026393905.1 Candidatus Aminicenantota bacterium | reverse complement strand
ATGGAGTGACTTTGGCCAAGCACCTCGGGCTGGCCACTCCTTTCTCAACCGGCCTGAAAGTCCTGTTTATCGCGGGGGGCGCGCTGGGGCTGGGAGGCTACCTGGCCTCGCTGGCGGCCGTGATGCACCGGATCAAGCACTTCATTCCGATGAAAGCCTTGGGGAAAGTGTATTTCTGGCTGGGGATCGCGCTATTCTTGGTATCGTTCTATTTTGTGGTTAACGCCGTCAAATACTTTTCGGAGATCGCCTAGTCCGGCAGGATTACTCTTTGATGGCGCAGTAAACATAGGCCGGCGGCAAGTTTTTCCAGACGATCCGTGATACTTCCAACCTGTCAAAATGATCGTGGAAAAGCCGTTTGAGCCTCGCGTTGCCCTTAGATTTCTTTCTATGAACGTATGTGTATGTCACGAACCTTCCTCCCGGAGAGAGCGATTCCTTGACCAGCTTCAGGATCTGTTCCTGGAGGTCCTCGCTCAACACCGTTAAAGGAAGCCCGCTGATAATCGAGTCGCAATGCTGGATCTTGTGTTTCTTCATGTATTCTTTAAGATTCAAGGCATCATCATGATAAACGGTCGCCGCAGGGCATCTCTTCTTGGTGTGCTTGACAAATTTCCGGTTGATCTCTAATGAAAAGAATTTCGTCTGCGGCGGAATGCTTTTTATGATCTGCTCCGTGAACCCGCCGCTTCCCGGTCCCAGCTCGACGACCGTCTTGGCTTTGGCCAAATCGGCCATCTCGATGACGATCCTTGTCAATTCCGTGGAATCCGGAGCGACGGTGGCTGTGTTGATAGGGTGCTTAATAAACTCGATGATGTGTTTGGCCATAGACGACACCTGGAGATGAATAGGAATCAGAGAAACAGGCTTTCTTTGGCGGCGGTGACGGTCTTCGCTCACGATTAGCATGACGCATAACGGGAAGAATGTTACCCAAGCGCAGACCTTCTGTCAACAAGATCAAGTGGCATCCTCATGCCGGCCTTCCTTCTGATTTGGGCGAATTAAGCTCAAAAAGCCCTTGTTGATCCCTGGAGCCCAGCCAGAAAAAGACACGGAAAGGTTGTTTGCGGGAATCACCAACTCAAGAAATCGATGGGCTGGAGATTCATAGGCCGTCGGGAGCAGGCTCAGCTTTGAGGGACGGGCGGCCTTTCCCTCCAAAAAATTCGGGGCCCCGAGAGACATAAAAAAGAAAAACGGCCAACGTCAGGACTCCCGTCAACATAAAAGGAAAGTGGATACCGAGCGCATCGGATAAAAAACCCGAGACGAGCGTGACGGCGGCTCCTGACACGAGCTGGATGTTGGAAACCCAGCTAAAGGCCTGGGTTTGCTCCGAGGCCGGAACCGTCGAGCCGACGAAGGTATGGAGCGATGGATACGTCATTAAAAGAAATCCTCCGAACGCCAGCAGCCCCAAGACGGCCAGTGATTGGATAGGCGCCACGCCGATCATAAATAGGCTGGCCGCCGCCCCGGCCAGGCTTGTCAGGAACACGGCTTTCCGGCCGAAGCGCCGGCTCCAGATTCCGTAGCCATAGCCCGTGATCGTTCCCAGCCCGATCCACAGGGCCAGGTAGAGCCCGGTCTGGCCTATGGGAATGCGGAATTTGTGATTGAGAAGCGAGGGAGCGTAATAGACCGTGACCGACCAGCCCATTCCTCCGAAAAAGAACCCGGGCACGAAGCGCTTGATCGCCGCCAACGACCTGATCCAGGATGAGGCGCTGAGCGACGGTCGTTCTTGGCTCCGGGATGAGACCCCCCGGAGGACCACCAGGCCGACGGTTCCGAGGAGCAGGGCGAACAGGCTCCAGCCGAAAAAAGGAAGTTTCCAATTCCAGCGCTGGGTGATGAAGCCGACCGATAGAAAGGCTAAGGCCACCCCGATGTTGCCCGATCCGCTCTGAATGCCCATGGCGTCGTCCAGGGCTTGTCCCGAGCCCGATTGCGATTTCGAAACCCAGGCGATGACGATGGGATGGTAGAAGCTCGTAAACAGCCGGAGGAGGAGGAAGAACAAGAAAAGGGCGGCGAAGGACCGGCCGAGGGGGACAAGCGCCATCGACCCGCAAATTCCCACTAGGCTGACGAAGAGAAGATGTCTGTATTCATAGCGGTAGGAAAGCCGGACGATGAAGAACTGGACGAGGAATGTGGCCAGCATGCCCAGGTTGGACAGAAGGCCGATCTGGGAATAGCTGGTGATCATGAAGCGCTGGTTGTAGAGAATCGGGAAGATCATGGGCGTGATGACCGTCGAGGCATCAGTCAGGGCGTGGAATAGCGATGCGGCCAGCAGGATCTTTTTTTTCACGGCTGAAAAACGATACTTTATCACGCCGGGAACGGCCGCTGCAAGAAATTTTACGGGTTTATCGCGGCCGATTCCTTTTTAAAGAGCGGATTTTTTCAGCCAAGAAAGAAGCTGGGACGCGCCCGTAAAATAGAGGGCGGATGATACTGGGGGCAGGGTCACCTCGAAGGAGTCGGCGTTCCTGGCCAGTGTTTTATGTTCGAAAAGGTCATAGATTTCTTCGACTGTCTGGGGCAGCCTGAAGGTCCGCGGTCCGCCGGAAACCGTATGGACTCCTAAAAGCTGGGGCGTGGCATACAGGACATCGCCGGCATCGTTAAAGATGTGGACGCCGGCAAAACGGGCGATATTCCGAAGGACGACCGCAGGAATATTGGGCGCGGCCGCGTAGACCGAAGTCCATTCAGGATAGGCCTTGACGGCGAACCCGGGCTTGCAGTCGCCCTGCGAATAGACGACCTGGCCAAGGATTTTTGCCTCTGGGTCATCGACATGAAAAATAGGAGCCAATTTGTTGTTCGTCCCCCAGACGAGATCCTGGGGGAGGCCGGCCGTGATGGGATGGGTGAAATCGGTGATGTGGACCAGGGGTCCCCAGGGCTGTTCGCCCAGGCCGAGCTTCAACCCGGTCAGCTCCTCGATATTTTTTAAGGACAGGTCATTTTGAATGTATCCCGGCGCGTAGATCCAGAGGGCGGTGCTTTTCGCTCTCCGGATCTGCCGCTTGAGCGCTTCGCGCCGTTTCTGATCGAGCCTGAAGGCGTTGAGAAAAACATAAAGCTTGTAGGGCTTGAGGTGGCCTTCGACCAGATCCTGGAGCAGATAGAGATCGAACGAAGCTCCCGTTTTCGGCAGCCCCCAGAGCCGCTGCTGGAAGATCAAGGGGATATCCAGGTGATATCGGCACGATTCGTAGTAGAAGCTCTCGTCGTCGATGAGCACCGCCATCTCCGCGCTCGGCGCGAGGTCGAGGTCGAGGGCAAAAGTCCCAAGTTTCTGAAAGCTTTTGAGAAGCGGCGCGAAAGCCGGTTCTTTGACGGGATCGACCTTCCAGGAAGCCCACCAGACGCCCTGACCATGGGTCAGGTCCTGGGCCAGGTTGCGCCGCAAAAGAGCAATGCTCTCCCGCAGGGAGTTCGCCCGACCGTAATGGATATCTTCTAGGTCGACGTGCGTCCGCGTGTCGTCTTCGACGAGACAGAGCTTGCCGTGAAGCCTCACCGATTCGGAGGGCAGCATGCTCGGCCCGTCGCCGCCGATGCCGCGATAGCCATAGCTGTAAGGGCTGACCAGAAAGTCCACATGGGGCGAGGCGAGGACTTTTCTAAGACCGAGATGCCCGCTCCGCTGATAGGTCGAGTAATCACTGTCCGGCCGCTCCTTGAAGAATCCGCCGTTCCAGGAGAGGTCCATTAGATAACCGTAGAATGCGCCGGCCAGTTTTGTCCCTCCACAGGCTTCCTTGGCCGTTCGGCAAAAATCGATGACGCAGTCCGCGCAGAGCTCGGCCAGGCAACGGAAGTAATCGATCACGTTCTGCTCCGCAGCGGGGTCGCGGAAAGTGTAGCGCTTGGCCAGCAGCTGGGCTTCGGCGCCCGGCACTTCGGCCGTTTCAAAAGATGCGTTGGGCCGGTTCCAGGACCGGCGAAGCTCGGCACGATCGTCGCCATAGCGATCCCGGAGCCAGTTCCGGAAGTGTTGGCGCATGGGCTCGCTGTAATCACCGCACGGCGTATACATGGAGCTTTCGCCTTTGACCCATTCGCCGGTATGGCCGGAGCCGACTTGATAGGAGAGGACCCGGTCGGCCAGGCCGACTTTTTCAAAATGCTTTGCATAGGCGCGGAGGAAATTCTTGGCCTGCTCGCGCCAGACTCTCGAGGCGAAAGATTGACCATTGCTTCTCCCGTCCGAGAGGATTTCGCACTCCTGCGGATACTCGTTCTCCCACCAGTCGGCGTGGCCTGTCTCGAGGTAAATGCGCAGGTGAAAAAGGGCTTCGGGGTCGGCCTCGAGGATGCGGCCGAAGCGGGCTTCGACGGTGGAAAAATCAAAAGGATTGGTCGGAGAGGTCTTGGGCCCAATCCATTCCGTGCCCTTGCCGACGTCAAAAGCGTAGATGTGGATGCCTGTCTCTTTGTTGGCCTTAGCCTGCCGGGAAAAATCCCATCTGTCGGGCGTGGGGGCGGAAACCCAGTGAATGCCGGCAAACGTCGGCCGTCCGTTCAGAAACAAGACCGGCCGCCCATGATGGATTCTGACCTCGGCACGCAAAGACCGTGGAGGACTTGATGGTTCTTTCTGAAAACCGCCCGGTTTCCAAAAAACTTCGGTTTTTGCCAGGCTGGTGACGCCGGCCAAGGCTCCGGGAATCATGACCAGGACATCCCGTCTTTTCATGCCGATCTCCGACCTTTCCTGTGGGGAAAAAATATCTGGGAAACAATCCGGAGACAGCCTCGCTCCCCATCCGGGTTTTTCAGGATAAGCCCTCCATGGTCGCTTCAGCCGTCTCCGGATCGGTTCCCTTTTCAACCCACGCGAAATGAAAGAGAACTATATAAATAAATTGGACACGGGCGTAAAAAATTATTACAGAAAAATCTTCTCTTACCCTGATTTCGGCTGGCACAAAATATGCATATTTGGATTAGGGAGAGAAAAAAAGGCACTCTAAGAGGTGCCTATCCATAAATCTTTCAACTCTCTTCCTTTCAGTGGGGAGGCGAAAGAGTGAAATTCTCGTTCGCCTCCTTTTTTATTTGCCCCAGAGCTCGATCGTAGCGCGCCTTGTTTTGCCGATCAATTCCCTGTACCGGAATTCAATTCTTCTGACCCGCCTAGCGCCACCCGGGAGGTCGATGACTTGACTATCGACATTGGCTTTCATTCTCAGCCTGAAGTCGGGCGAAAAATCTTCTCCGTTTTCGAATGTGATCCTGATGCCCGAGATCTCGATGTCATTCATGCGGGCGACGATCAAAAGGCTCCTCAGGGGTTTGGCGGCCGTCGGCAGCTCGATGGTCTCGCGGCTGCTGGCGAAGCTTACCTCTCGCTTTAATAGAAACTCCCAACCTTTCGGGACAAGCTTCGGTGCGCAAGTGACAAGCGCCAGAAGGCTTACAAAAAGGATCCCTTGAAGGCCTGCTTTGGATAATTTCATCGTTCCTCCTCGTCTTCAGCTATTGGAAGGAGATATTATTGCATATTCATTTTCATCGATCAATAAAGGCACCTCTTGAAGTTCCTGGAATTGTCACGAACGCTCGGCCGTGGCGAGAATTTTTGATGCTCGCCCGGCAAAATTCATTTCTATTTTCCTTCATTTCGATATAATGAATATTTATGAGGCTTCATGAAAGGAGGTTTGTCCGAGGCCAAAATTCGTTTTTGCTCAAATTGATGTTTCTTTGGGAGCAGGCATGAAGGTTCTTTCAAAGATTGCGGTATCGCCCGGAGCGAAGCGACGTGATCATCTCATCGTTTAAGCCGCTTATTGCTCTTTTTTTCTGTCTGGCCGTCCTGCTTCTTTATCTTTTTTCCGAGAAGCTCCTCCTCGAGAGAAGGCTGAGGAAGATTCGCCTCCGGATTTGTGTCACCGGGACAAGGGGGAAGTCCTCGGTGACCCGGCTGATCGCTTCTGTCCTGAGGGAGGCCGGATATAAAACTCTGGCCAAGACGACAGGCTCAAAGCCGATGCTGATCCTTACCGACGGCATGGAGAAAAAAATCGGGCGGGCGGGCCGGCCTTCGATTCTTGAGCAGAAGAAAGTCCTAAGAACCGCCGCCGAATCGCAGTCCGCTGCCGCCGTCATCGAGATGATGAGTATCAAGGCGGAGTGCCTCCGGGCCGAGTCGGAGAAGCTTCTTAAGCCTCATGTTTTGATCATCACGAATGTCCGTTTGGACCACCTTGAAGATATGGGCGGGACGAAGCCCGAGATCGCGAAGTCCCTGGCCGCGGCGATTACCGGAGGGAGCACGGTGTTTGTGCCCGAAGAAGAGTTATTTCCGGTTTTCGAGGAGGCGGCCGAAAGAACCGGGTCCAAAATCGTGCGGATTCCGAAGACGCTTCGTCGGCAAGAATCTGTCCAGGAGCCCCGAGGAGCCGGCCATGAATTCGAGGAAAACCAAACGATCGCCCTGGCCGTGGCCGATTATTTGAAGATCGACAGAGAAGCGGCCTGGAGGGGGATCGAAAAAGCCAGGCCTGATTTCGGCAGCCTCAAGGTTTTCAAAGTCAGGCTCGATGATCCGGCCCGCACCTCTTATATGGCCAGTCTGTTTGCAGCCAATGACCCGGAATCC
>JAPKZH010000637.1 GCA_026393905.1 Candidatus Aminicenantota bacterium | reverse complement strand
TTTGAGCTCATGGGTGCCGGCTAGGTTGTCGATGAAAGCGGTGCCATCGGTATTGAACTGGAACCGATTGCGGGTGTAAAGATCATGGTTCCGCCAGGCGTTGCCGGTGGAAATCTGCGTATTATTATCATAATGCTGGGCCTCGCTGCCTTTGGCATTGAGGAGCAACTGGTAGAGGACCATGCCGAATCTCATGTTGGCGAAGAAGTTGCTTCCAAAAAACTTGGTCCATTGGGTGTTAAAAACGTGGGCCGGGCTTGTCTGCTTGATCGTGACGCTCTCCGCGCTAAACTTGGAAGCGCCCCTGTCGTCCGTGATCCGGTCGGAATAGTTGTAGGAAAGCATAAATTTGTCGTTCGCTCCCGGCTGGAAGCTCAGCTTGAAATAGGGGTAGGGCAGCATGGTTTTGAAGGGCTTCTCTTTGCCTGGCGCGACACCGGCAGGATAGCCGGCGACAAAGGCTTCTGTCTGGACGAAACTGCCGTTCATAAAAAACCACAGCTTGTCCTTGATGAGCGGTCCGCCCAGGGTAAAAACCGGCTCGATTTCTATCTTATTTCCGCTCTTCGATCCCGCCAGCGGCGTGCCGTGCGTATTGACACTTTTCAGCTTCTCCTGGTTGAAGTAGAAGGAGCCGCTGCCGCTGAATTTGTTGCCGCCCGATTTGGTCACAACGTTGATCATGGCGCCGCGGACGCTGCCGTACTCGGCAGGCAGCCCGCCGGCCACAATCGAGATCTCTTCCATGATATCCAGCCCAAAATTGACACTCTGCGTGCCGGTGGCAGCGTCAACCAGGTTCACGCCGTCCAGAAGGTAGGAATTGTCCATGGTGGAACCGCCATAGGCGGAATCGTTAGTGACGCCGGGGGCCATATTGACATAGGTTCCCAATTGGCGCTGGGCAGGGATCGACTGGAGGAACATCTTATCCAGGTTGGCCGGGCGGGTCGTCCGCTGCTTGTCGATCGTCGGGCTCTGACCGATGACCGTGATGTTCTCTTCGAGACTTTTCATCTCCATAGTGATGTCGATCGACGTCGTCCGGGCGACTTCAACCTTTAGCCCTTTCCGGATCACGGTTTTCATCCCCGACAGTTCGAAGGTGACTTGATAATCGCCAGGGGCCAGGGCCATGAACCGGAATCCCCCCCTCTCACCGGTAACGGTGCTCAACGAGGGAATGATCATGGCCGGAGAAGTGATGGTCACAGAGACTCCCGGCAGTCCTTCGCCTTCCGGAGAGAGAACCCGGCCGACGACATTGCCGGTTTGCGTCGTCTGGGCAAACGCCAGCCCGGCAAAGAAAAGGATTGCCGTCATCAAAAGAATTTTTTTAAGCATTCACGCCTCCTCAAAAAGATTAAAAGCCTTCTTTTACTGACACTCACATGTTTTGCTGATACGTTCCTGAAAAATCGCATCACCTCCTTGTCATAAACTCCTCAAAAAAGGCAGCAAGATAAATGCCAATATTTTTTTCAAAAATACCCCTTTATATAAAGATCAAACCAGAAAAAATCCAACAAATTGGATAGAAATCCAATTTTCCGAACTTTTCTCCTCCTATTTCGAATCTTCACCGATGGCTTTGACAAGCGATTTTAGGGCCGCTTCCGGGCTGGCCGTTGTTTCCACAATCCCGCCGGTGGCCTTGGCAATTTTGGAAAAGACATCATACATGTCCGCCGAATGTTCCTTGAAATCCTGGACCGAGGATTTATCCTTGGGTTTGATATAGAGAAAATGGAGGCTTGCTTTTGCTTCCCTCAAGATATCGATGAATTTCTGGGCGTCAAGAGGCGATTTTTGGTCGTCGCTCGAAAAAAGTTCGGCCACGATAAAAGCAATCTCGGGAATGGCCCTCAGGCGAGAGAGCGTGTCCTTGTTGGGAATCGGCCTGAACTCGGCCTCGTAGATCATGACCATCTGATTTTTGCCCGGCTGAGTTTTAAACATTTCGACAATCTTCATCAGGAGCGGCTCGTTGACCTTGCGCAAAGTCCGCAGGTTTTCCATATCCTGGCGGTACATGGTCAGGGAATTTTTTACCCCGGACAGAGCATCCGCGCTCGTCGTCTGGCCGCCTTCCAGGGCGCCGACTTGATTCTTCATCTCATTGAGAATGATTTTATAGCTCGTGCCGCAGGCCGCCGTGTCGCCCCGGAGCTTTTCCTTCATGGCCTCGCTCAATTCTCTCTTCGGCTTGGCCAGGGTGTTCTTGGAAAAGCCATAGGCCCGGGCCGGAGTATAGATAATCAGCTGATCGTCGGGGGCCAAGACCTGAGCGTAAAAGAACGTGACGGCATCGCCCACGTCCCTCGTATAGTTGAGGATATCGAATAAAACAACAAAATTTCGGGGCATGCTCCCTTCTTGCCGAACGCTTGGGTGCGCCGTCAAGACAAGAGATAATAGGATCAAACCGCCCAGCCGCGACGTCCATTTCATGAGGTCCTCCAATTTTTGGGTCAGGAATTTTTTTGGGCTGCCAGCTCACCCTCCCTTTTAAGATCAACTATCATGCGGCCTTCCTCTTGATAAAAAGTATAAGGCCGGGGATGATCGATGTCAAGAAACGAAAGATTTTCGTAAGTATCTCCGTTTGCGTGATTTTCTATCGGGGTCGGAATCGCCCCCCGCCCCCTGGGGAACCAGTCCCGTCGGATACTCTTGGAGGGGTGGCAGGGCCGGCGGGTATTCCCGCCGCCCGTTGGAGGGGGAACCTGCAAAAGGGTCCTCCTCCAAGAGTGTCCGGGGCCCCCCTCCGCTAGGGGGACTTCGGGGGCGATTCCGACCCCTCTTTGAAATCACATATTTGGAGATCCTTCCAAGATTTTCCACATATTCACATGTGAATTTTAGGCTTTTCACTTTCCAACTTTTTACAACAGAAAAAAAAATTTCGGCCGGCTTCATGACGACTTGGCACAAGATAGGCCTTGAGATGCTGCATGTTTCCTGGTCAGGCTTTTCGGCTTCCTTGACTTCTTTCATGAGCAGGCAGTATATTTTTTGCCGGGCGAAAAAAATGATTTCGGGTTCTAAGGGACAAGATCTCGGGCAAGGACCAAAAAAGGGCCGACGTCCGCTTGTTCTCCTGCTGGTCATCCTGGCCTTGATCTTCGCACTTCATCCAGGCTGCAAAAGAGCCCAGCAGATCCCCAGCTTAAAACGCGGTGAGAATTTCAACCTGCTTCTCATCACCATCGATTCCCTGAGGGTTGACCGCATTGGCGCCTACGGTTCGAGAAACGCCCAAACTCCAAACATCGATCGCCTGGCGGAGAACGGGTTGACGTTCAAGAGCTGTTATGCAGCCGTGCCGTTGAGCCTGCCGTCGCACTGCACGATTTTTACGGGCAGAGAGCCTTTCGCCCACGGGGTCCACAACGACGGTACCGATTTCTTGCCCGAGAGCGAGCAGACCTGGGCGGAGGTGATGAAAAATCACGGCTTCGAGACCTATGGCCTGGTCTCTTCCTATCTCCTGCATTCCAAATTCGGCCTGAAACAGGGTTTTGACACCTACGACGATTCGCTCGATTACGGCTCTATCATCCACAGTGTCCGGACGTCCATTGCCGCAGACCGGGTCCATGCCAGGTTTCAATCCTGGCTTGAAAATAGGACGCTCAATAAATTCTTCGCCTGGGTCCATTTTTCCGATCCCCGGGCCCCCTATGAGCCTCCTCCGGAATATGCCAAAATGTTTGAAAACGATCCCTACAGCGGCGAAGTGGCCTTGGTCGATCATTACGTCGGAGAGATCGTTCGCACCCTCGAGACCAAAAAGGTCTTGGACCGGACCGTGGTGGTGATCGCGGGAAGTCACGGCGAATCTCTTCACGAACACCGGGAATGGGGCCACGGTCTTTTCTGCTATGAGCCGACCCTCAAGGTTCCCTTGATCATTTATAACCCCGCCGTCTTCAAGGAAAAACTTGTTATCCCATCCAGGGTCAGGCTGCTGGATCTCATGCCGTCCCTTCTCCAGCTCTTCAACCTGGAAATCCCGGCCGGAATCCAGGGAAAGAGCTTTTTACATCTGCTCTCGAAAAAGAACCGGGATCGGCGGATCGATCAGCCGGTATATTTTGAAAGCCTGTCTGGATCCGGGGAAATGAGATTTGCCCCCTTGACCGGCCTCATCAGCGAAAATTACAAATACATCTCTTTGCCGGAGGCCGAGCTGTACGATTTGAAAGCCGATCCCGCCGAAACGGAAAACCTGGTTTCGACAAAAAGCGATGTGGCCATAAGAATTGATACGGACTTGAGGCGCTCTATCGAACAGCACTCGGGGAAAAGGCAGGAAGCCCTGGGAAAGTCCGAACAGAGCCGGGAGGACCATCGAGTCATCGACCCGAAAAAGGGAATCGACGTCATCGAACGGATGATCGAAGTCGAACGGCTGATCTATTCCGAAAAATGGAGCGAGGCGGAAAAGGAGCTTCAAGGCATCCGATCGGACTTCAAAGATTGGAAGCTGCCGCAGTTTTACGATTATCAGTATCTCGTGGACAAGAAAAAAAATGACCCAAGAAGGATCGAAGAAACCTTGAGACAAGCGGCTGAAAAACACCCGGAGAGCGACCGCTTCAAGCTGTCTCTGGCCCAGTTGCTCACCTCGACCGGCCGGCTGAGCGAAGCGGAAAAAATCTATGTCGAGGAACTGGCCAGGAATCCCGGCCTCAGCCAAGCCAATATTTTGCTGGGAACCATCTACCAGAAAACCGGCAGGGTCGCCCAGGCTCTCTCCTGTCTGGAAAAAGCGCTGGGCCGGGAACCGCAGAACGTCCGGCTCCAGCTTGAGGTTGCCTCCCGGCTCGCCGAGCTCGGGAAAAATGAGAAGCCTCTGGAAATCCTGAAAAATCTTTTGAAAAACCGATCCCTGGCCGCCGACCCCGCCGGCGGCGATATTCAGGCCGATATCGGGGGGCTGCTGATGAAAATCGGTGAATTCGAGATGGCCAACACATGGCTGCTGGACCTTGTCGCCAATGGCAAGGGCAACAGCATGGTCTGGACCCAGATCGGGCTGGGATACCTCAACAAGAGAAATCTGGAAAAAGCGCGTGAATCTCTGGAAAAAGCCCTGTCCATGGATCCTCACAATGCCCTAGCCTTGAGCAGCATGGGCACCTTCCACCTCTCGCTTTTCAGGCGGCAGAAACAAAAAGATGACTTGGAAAAGGCTATCACATATTATACCCAAGCCAGGGAAGCTTCGCCCGAACTGGTTTCTGCCATCAACGGGTTGGGAGTCGCGTTCAGGTTTGCCGGAGATCTTGAGCAAGCCATTTCTTGCTGGAAGCAGGTCCTGGACATCGATCCCGGCTTTACCGACACCTATTTCAACTTGGGGATCACCCTGATCGAAACCGGCCGAAAGCAAGAA
This sequence comes from Candidatus Aminicenantota bacterium, assembly GCA_026393905.1. Lineage (GTDB taxonomy): Bacteria > Acidobacteriota > Aminicenantia > Aminicenantales > UBA4085 > JAPKZH01. The sequence goes on along the minus strand of JAPKZH010000637.1, from coordinate 10,618 downwards.
GCCCTGAAGGTCCTGAACATGTGCAGGGAAAAATATTCGGACCGACTGAGCGAGAAGGAACGGCAGCAGCTGGACAGCTTGATTTCGGAAATAAAATAGCCCCTGAAAGAGAAGACGTCCTTGGCCCATCAAAAGGAAAATAACGATAACAAAAGCCGGCGTCGCGGCCTGCGCCTTTGGGCGTCCCGCCTTTTGATCACGATCCTGATCCCTCTGGCGTTCCTCGGCCTGATAGAGCTTGGAATGCGGATATTCGGATACGGGTTCAAAACATCACCGATGATTTCCTACGACTTGAACGGCCGCCGGGCTTTTTGCGACAACCTCCGGTTTCCTTGGAGGTTTTTCCCGCCCGATATCTCCCGGGATTTTAATCCCTTCATCTTTATGGATAAAAAACCCGTTTCACCGTATCGAATTTTTATCCTGGGCAGTTCTGCGGCCCAGGGAGTGCCCGACAGCGCCTTCGCCTTTGGACGCATTCTGGAGGTTCTTCTCCAAGAAGCATTCCCCCGGATCAAATTTGAGGTCATCAATACCGCCCTTACGGCGGTCAATTCCCATGCCGTCCTGCCTATCGCCAAGGAGTGTCTCAGGCATCAGGCCGACCTGCTCATTGTCTATATGGGCAACAATGAAGTCGTGGGCCCATACGGTCCCGGAACCGTATTCGCCCCCTTTTCCGGCCTAGGCCTCATCCGTTTCAACATGGCCTTAAAAACCCTGCGCCTGGGGCAGCTTTTAAGCCGGCTGGCTCAGGGCTTAGCCGCGAAAAAGAATGCTCCCGGCGTCTGGCGCGGGATGGAAATGTTTCTGGAGAGACAAATACCGGCCGACGACCCCCGATTAAAATCAACCTACCGGCACTTGGCCGGCAATCTCGAGGATATCGGCCGGGCGGCCGGCCGCAACGGCACAGCGATCATTTTTTGCACGGTGGCCGTCAATCTCAAGGATTGTCCGCCCTTTGCTTCCAAGCACCGAGCCGATTTGTCCGCCGGCCGCCGGGAAGAATGGGAAAATCTTTACCGCCAGGGAATCGAGAAAGAGAAAGCCGGCGATGATCAAGGCGCCGCTCAAAATTATCGGTCCGCTTTGGAGATCGACGACGGCTTTGCCGATCTCGTTTTCCGGATGGGAGGCTGTGACTGGCGGCTGGGGGATTATGAAAACGCCGGGCGTTCTTTTTCGAAAGCCAGGGGACTCGACACCCTCCGTTTTCGGGCCGATGGGGAAATCAATCGCCTGATCCGGGAAACGGCCGCCGGCCGGGAATCAAACGGGATATATTTTGCGGACATGGAAAACGTTCTTGCCGCCGAATCTGATCATGGCGTCCCCGGTGAAGAGCTTTTTCTGGACCATGTCCACATGAATTTCAGGGGCAACTATCTCGTCGCCCGAACCCTGTTTGACCGGATTAAATCCCTTCTGCCGGATGAAATCAAAAGAACGGGCATCTTTGAGATCAGCCTGCCGAGCCTGGAAACATGCGCCGAAAAACTGGTCTATACCGATTGGGACCAATACAATATCCCCGAAGAAATGCTGAATGCCTACATCAAAAAACCGCCCTTCTCCAACCAGCTCTATCATGCGGAGCAGGTTTCACGATTGGAACAGGAACTGACAAGCCTAAGAAACCGCCTCTCGGTTGAAGTCGTGCAAAAATCCGCGGCGCAGTACGAAGCCGCCCTCGCCCGGTCGCCCCAGGATTGGTGGCTGCACTGGAAATATGCCCATCTGCTCTATCAGGGCCTGAAACAAGACCGGGACGCTCTCGAACATCTCCGCAAAGGTGCGGAATTGGTGCCCCACTCCGTCCGGGGGTATTCCGGGATGGCTTTTATCCTGCATCGGCTGGGAGATGCCGAGGGGGCGATCGATAACTGTCGGAAGGCCCTGGCTATTGATCCCACCAAAGCCGAAGTTGAAAACATTCTGGCGGCGGCCTATGAGATGAAAGGATGGCCCGACCAAGCCGAGGCCCGATACAAAAGGGCCATCGAGATTCAACCCCACTATGTCGCGCCTTATACGAATCTAGCCATGTTGTATGCGAAGAGCAACCGGCTCCAAGACTCCGTGGACATCTGCCGCCGGGGGTTAAAAGTTGTGCCTGATGCCGCGGATCTCTATGTGACCTTGGCCGACTCCCTCAACCAAACCGGACAACGGGACGAAGCCATCGCGGAATTGAAAGAAGCCCAACGTCTCGATCCGCACAATGCGGCCGTGAATCAGAAGCTCGATGAAATCCTGTGGGAAAAAATCAAGAAAAAAAAGCCTTGAAAAAGATGCCATTCAGCCGGGATCAAAACAATGTGTAAATGAACGGCGCTACGCCCGAGATCGAGGCGAATGCGAGAAACAGTCCGAAGAGGAGGAGAAGTGCCACGAGCGGGATCAGCCACCACTTTTTCCTCTTCCAGAGGAAGACAAAAATATGGCCGACCATCCCGGCGTTCGCGGCGGCCCCTTTCAGCCATTTTTTCATTCAGCCTCCCATTATTTCTTCTTGGTGACCAGGAAATTCTCGATGGCCAGCATATCCAGGCCGCTGTTGCGAAACGTCCGGAGCGCGTCGGCCGGACTGGCGACGATCGGCTCTCCACGCAGATTATAGGATGTATTCATTAAAACCGGAACCCCTGTCGCCTGCCCGAATTTCTCGACGACCCGATAATAGCGCGGGTTCGTTTCGCGTTTCAACGTCTGCAGCCGTCCGGTTCCCCAATGGTTGACGGCGGGGATCAGGGCCTGCTTGTCCGGGTGAATGGGTGCGACGAGGAGCATGAAGCGAGCGGGATAGTGACGCTCCGGCTGGGGCAGGTCAAAGTATTGCCCGGTTTGCTCCTCCAGGATCACCGGCGCGAACGGCCGAAACGGTTCCCGAAATTTAATTTTGGCGTTGACGATGGTTTTCATGTCTGCCCGGCGCGGGTCGGCCAGGATGCTGCGGTTGCCCAATGCGCGCGGCCCCCATTCGAACCGGCCCTGGAACCATCCGGCCACTTTGCCTTGGACAAGCCCCTCGACGATGCGATCCAGCAGCGGTTCGTCGTCGTCGAACTCTTCAAACGTCAGTCCCTCTTTTTTTAAAGAATCGGCCACCTCATTCTCAGTATATTCTTCTCCCCAGTAGCAATTCTCCAGGACGAACCGCCGTGGCTTTTTGAGCAGCCCATGATAGGCATAGAGGGCCGCTCCGAGCGCCCCGCCCGAGTCGCCGGCAGCGGGCTGGATGTAGACATCCTCAAAAGGGGTCTCGCGCAGAATGCGGCCGTTGGCGACACTGTTTAAAGCCACGCCGCCAGCCAGGCACAGCTTTTTCAGGCCGGTTGTTTTGTGGGCATGATGGGCCATTTTCAGGAGGATCTCTTCCGTCACCCGCTGGATGCTGGCGGCGATGTCGGCATACTTTTGGTTTTGTTCAGCGACCTGGTTGTCCCAGCGGGGATGGTCCTGCCGGGGATATGTCCGGAATGTATAAAAATCCGACTCGGGGATGCGCGGTTTGCCGAACAGGTCGGCGAATTTTTGGTTGAAGGTGTGTTCCGTAGAGTGATAAAAGCTGAAATAGTCCATGTTGAGGCGAAAACTGCCGTCCTCGTCGACTTGAACCAGCTTGTAAACCTGGTCCAGAAAGCGGGGCTCGCCATAGGGGGCCATGCCCATGACTTTATATTCGCCTTCATTGACCTCAAAGCCCAAGAAGGCTGTAAAAGCGGAATAGAGCAGTCCCAGCGAGTGGGGGAATCGAATCTCGCCAGCGATATCGATGTCGGAGTCTTTTCCGTCCGTCCAATCGGCACGCCCCCGGCCGACGGTCGCTGTGGTCCACTCCCCGACACCGTCCACGGTCAGAATGGCCGCCTCTTCGAACGGCGAACAGTAAAGAGCGCTGGCGGCATGTGAGATGTGATGCTCGGCGAAGAGGACACGGCTCTGTGGAATTCCCAGGTGACGGACGATCTGGCCCCTGATCCATAATTTCTGGTTGAACCAGGCAATCATCGATTCCCGGAAGACCCGCCAGGCCTTGGGATAGGCGCCGAGGGAAGTCATCAAAATCCTCTCGAACTTGACCAGCGGCTTCTCGTAAAAGATGGCATAATCCAGGTCGCCGCCGTTGATCCTCCCGCGCTTCAAACAAAAATCGATGGCCAGAGCGGGGAATCCATAATCATGCTTTTTTCGTGAAAAGCGCTCCTCTTCAGCAGCCGCGATGAGCATCCCGTCCCGGATCAAGGCCGCGGCGGCATCGTGATAAAAACAGGAGATCCCCAAAATGTCCATCAGAAGCCTTCCCGGGCCCGTTTCAAATCAGTCTCTTCTTTCGGACGCGGTTCCCAGCGCGGCTGTCGGCGTTTTAATTTCAGAGGGTCGCCGAAAAATCTCACGATCAAGCCAAAGGGCGCGGCCAGAGTGAAATAAAAAACCGTCATCAGCAGCCGGCCCAGGAGATCCCCGGCTTTGCGACCGAACGCTTTCCATTTTTTCCAATATTGCTTCAATGGGCTCATTTGGCTATCTTCAGGATTTTACCATAAAAAGAGACCCCCGGAGCGGACTGTGGCCCGGCCTTTTTTGACCTATGGTTTGCGCAGGAAACGGTTAAAAAAGTCGTCCGCCGCATTCAAGACCATGACCCACTTTTTGAACACCAGAAAATCATGCACTTCATCGGGGAAGACGATCAGCTCGTGATACACGTTGCGGGCCCGGAGCAGTTGGACCAGCCCGGTGGTCTGCGAGAAGGCGACGTTGCGGTCATCGTCGCCGTGGATGAGAAGCACGGGCGAAGTCCATTTGTCGATCGTGGCCAGGGTGGAGGCTTTAAAGGATGAGCTGTTGGTATCCAGGGAGCTTCCCCAGAGATGCACGCCGGCAATGTCCACTCCGGCCTTGAAGATGTCGGAATTCCGCGAAAGGCCCATCGCCGTCAGCAGGCCGCCGTAGGAAAGGCCCCACAATCCGATTCGGTTGGGGTCGACATCGGGCCTGGACTGGAGATACTTGGCGGCCGCCACGATATCCTGATACTCGGACGACCCAGCCGCACCGCGATTGGGGGCCATCCGAAAATCGCGGCCGTAGCCGATGCCCGACCGGTAGTTCACCGAGATGACGACATACCCCTTGTTGGCGAAGTACTGGTTGACGGCGTAGGCCATGTGGTAGAAGAACATATAATGATACCCGAGCAGCATCTGCCGACCGGGCCCGCCGTGGGAGAAGAGGATGGCCGGCCGCCGCTCGCCGGGCTGGATGTCCTTCGGCAGAAAAAGCTGGTTGTGGAACTCGAGTCCGTCTTCTGCTTTAAGAATGACAGACTCGGGGACGCCATGGGATTCGAGCGGAAAATCAGAAGGGAGCTTCGGGTTGATGATCTGGGCATCGCCCCCCTGGGCCGGCACGAGCGCGACACAGCGGGGTCGTTTCGCATCGGAATAGAAAACGGCGATACTGCGGCCTGAGGCCAAGGGCGCGGGCTCCGTCTCGATGCCATCGCCTTTGGTCAATTGGACAGGGGCGCCGCCCGAGGTCGGCGATTGCCAGAGGTCCCGGCGATCGATATCGCCGACATTGGTTGTGTAGTAAAGAGTTTTGCCGTCGGGCGAATACCCGACGAACTCGGCTTCGCCCTCGCCAGGCGTCAGGTTGGTTGGGATTGAATCCGCGCCTCCAGAAACCGGCACGGAATAGTAGTGGCGCCAATTATTTCGTTCCAATTGAAAGACCAGGCTCTCGCCCGCCCAAGTGATCTGCCTGATGGCAAGAAAAGACTGGTCGTCGAGAGGATTATGCCACACCTTCTCCGCCTTGCCGCTCTCAACATCAGCCACCCAGAACGTGAGCGTATGGCCGTCGGCAAACTTGGCCGCTTGGAATCCCGGCCCGGTTGCGATCTGCTGAGGTTGGGCCGGCTGGGGCTGGGGCTGGGCCTGCTCTCGAGACGGCATGGCCCTCGAAGAAGGCTGCCCGGGAGGGCCCTGAGTCTGAGATTGAGCGACTATTTGGGCGAACGCCGATCCCGGCCTGCGGATGAAGGCGATCTTCTTGCCGTCGCCGGACCAGTCCGGGTTGCTGTCCCGGTCAACTGAAGGCGCTAGGTAGGTGATCTTGCGACCGGCGAGCGCGCAGATGCCGATGAAGCTATGGTCCTGCCTATCGCTTGTAAAGGCGATTCTCTTGCTATCCGGAGACCAACGCGGGTTGCTGTTGGTTCCCCAAGTTCGGAAGAGCGGCTTAAGCTTTTCGTCGTCCCGGCCGAGAACTTTTTTTACGGCCGGCTGAACAGCCACTCCGTAGATCTGGCCCTCCTTGACAAAAAGCACCCATTTGCCGTCGGGAGATAGCTCAGGGCTCGACCCCGCCGCCAACCGGAAAGGTTTCGCCTCACGCGGCCGGACCGTCCAAATGGCCTGTTCGCTTCCTTCGGGAAACTGCGAGGGATTGGCGACCCAGCCTTGTCTATTCGGGTCGTGGCCGCGGACGAAGACGATCACCGCGCCATCGTCCGAGATCGACAGGCTGGTCAGGTCGGTCCCGTCATCGTCCATGAAATTGGTGAGGCGGACGGGCCTGAAATCGGGCGCGGCTGCCGAATAAACGTTGCGCGTTCCTTGATTGAACTCAAGCCAGGCGATGCGATCCGCTTTCCTGGCCGAAACCAGGTCATAGGAAAATGAATAGCTCAGGATTTGCTCGAGGGTGAACGGCTTTTGGGCGGAAGCCGGCGGGCCGGCGACCAAAAGAGTCATAAGACCAAGGCCAAAGAACAACAGGCACCGTGATGGTTTCATGATTCACCTCCCTTGGGGTTAAACCTGCTCATTATCCAAAAATTCGGAGACGTGTCAATCGTCGGGGTCAAACCTACTCATTACGCATGAATATGGAGACATGATTGAAGTCCGCTGGAATCCAGCAGGTGTTTCCGAATCTCTTAAAAAATTGATAAGCTGATCGTGCGTAATGAGTAGGTTTGACCCCACTTTATTCAGCCCACTCTGTTCTGATAAACGCCCCGGACATTATCGAAAAAGCCGATGGCGGTCCCCGTTTCCGGAACACCCGTTACGGCAAGACTTCGATGCGGCCCCGCACCTGTTCTATTCGGGTCGATAAGAATCTCGCTATCTTCCGGGATCCTGGATGCTCTGAACACTCCGTCAAGGTAATAATCGAGCCGCAGTTCATTTTCTTTTAGATTGCCATCGTCTCTCTTGGTGATAATGTCCATCCGAAAGTTATACCATTTGTCAAGCTGGGCCGGGCCCAGGTTGTCGCCGGTAAAAATCCCCAAATTGTTGTTGTAGTATCGAGCCATGATGAAAATATTTCCGTTCGCGGATTTTTGGATCAGGACTCCGGCTCCCCAGCTTATTCCCGGCGGCTGTTCCGGGATGGTCGTGTGGTAATCCAATCCGGCGCCGAAACTTGGCGTATTGGATGCCGATGACAACATCACATCCGCGCTCAAGGATCTAAAATCTCCAAAATCAATGAACTCCGGACTGTTGAGCGTGCATCGATAGACTCCGAGTTTGTTAGTGATCTTGAGAACATAGCCGCTTCGCATTGCCGGCAGAATTTGGGCGACGCCATAGACCTTTCCTTTTTCGATCGGGATGGACCTTTTTTGGGTTTCATAACGGCCATCCCTGGCGCCCAACAGGAGAAGCTTTTTGGAGCCATGATAGGGCTGTCCCGGAATGTGGGGAACGGCATCCACGAGTTTTCCGGCCGCGTCAAAAACGTATTTTATCTCCTGCCATTCTTTCCGCAGTCCGATCGCGGTTCGGACCAGCCTTTCCCCTTCCCTCATGGCCGTTCTTACGGGCGAGTTCCGATAATTTTCGTAGACCTGTTTTTCGGCCAAGAGTCGTCCCAGCACGAACAACTCGCGCTCATCGAAGCTCTCATCGAATCTTGGCTGGGCTAGGATCGAGGAGCCTTTGGCGAAGAGCCTTTCCATGAGCTTTCTTCCCCTGTCATTCAAAAGATCTTCTCTGCGATTGAGGACGTATTGGATGACCTTCACCTGTTTTTCGAGCTCCTTGATTTCGACATCGGCAATGACCGTCTTTCCTCGATCGTTGAGGAGGTTTTCAAGGACTTCCCTTTCGAACGCCGTGACCGGTCTCGGGTTTTCAGCCAGGTAGGTGACAATTTCCTGGACCTGTCTTTCCTGCAGGCCGTACTCGACTCTCTGGCCGTCCTCATTGACGACGGAAAACAGCCATGCTGCGGCGGGGTCGAGGACGACGTCCGTGGACGGACCGGCCAGCCATATTTTGGAACTGAGCTTTCCGGCCTCGGCAAGATTCTGATTGTCATAGGACTGGAGGTTGCCGTTTCCATCGAAATCGTCATAGAGAGCATGGCCGTCGGCCAGCTCATAAACCGGCTGGGGCGATGACGGCTCGGAAGGTTCCCACGGCTTCGTCGTCGAGTCATTTTTACACGAAACGTTCAGGCAGGACAGCGCGGCGCCGGTCAAGCCGACTTTAAAAAAATCCCTTCTTCTAAGCATATTCGAAGTATATGGCCCGCTTTTAATCGATGTCAAGGGATTGACAGGGAAGCAATCCGACGGCTTCGGCTCGAGGAAGCCTCTTCCTAAGCGCGGGTCAAGATAACCGGGCGGTCGTCGAGAATGACGACGTCCACCCTGATCCCGTAGGTGGCGCTGAGATTCTCCGCATTCAACGTCGAGGCGGTCGGCCCGAAGGCCAGGAGACGTCCCGCCCGGAGCAGAACGACATCGTCGGCCGCAGACGCGATATTGGGGTCGTGGGTTGTAAAGATAATCGTCTTGCCTTTTTTTTTCAGCCCGGTCATTACCTGCAGGATGCGGCGGGTGTTTCCGATGTCCAGGTGGGACATCGGCTCGTCGAGAAGAAGAATCCATGGGTCCTGGACCAGAGCCCGGGCCAAAATGACGAGCTGACGCTCTCCGCCGCTGAGTGCGGAGACGGACCGGTCGCGGAGCGCGGCCAGGCCGAAGTCATCGAGCGCCTGCGCGGCCAGGCGGCGGTCCTCCTCCCCGGGCGTCTCCAGAAAATCGAGATACGGAGCCCGGCCCAGCAGCACGTATTCGACGGCGCTTAACTCGAAGGTCACATGCTCGTCCTGAGGCACGAGGCCGATCCGGCTGCTAAGCTCCCGGCGTGAATGGGCATCCAGGGGCTTGCCCGAAACCTCGATCCTGCCGCTTACGGGCGAGAGCCAGCCCAAGATGAGGTTCATCAGCGTCGTCTTGCCCGAACCGTTGGGCCCGAGAAGGGCGGTTATCGTCCCCGATGCGATGTCCAAAGAAACCGCGTCCAGGACGTTGGGAAGTCCGGGCCCGTAGAAAAAAGATACGTTTCTGACGGAGAGGATAGGCGCGGCACCGCTCATTTCCGGAGCTCCAGTTTCCGCCGCAGCAGCAAAACAAGAAACAGCGCAGTGCCGATGAACGATGTCAAAATGCCCAGCGGGATTTCACCGGAAAGGGCGGTCCGGGCAAGGTCGTCACAGAGCAGGACAAAAACGCCCCCGAGGAGCATCGACGCCGGCAGCGCCCGCTGCGAGTCCGAGCCCACGATCCGCCGGGCAATGTGCGGGACGATCAGCCCGACCCACGCGATCTGGCCGGCCTTAGACACCGCCGCCGCTGTGGAGGCCACGGCCGCGACGAGCAGGATCAAGCGCTCGCGGCCGGGAGCGACACCCAGAGAGAAGGCGGTTTCATCGCGCAACGACAGGAGGTTGAGCCGCCAGCGCAATAGATAGAGCACGACCAAGCAAGGAACGATCACGGGAAGGATCTGGAGCACGTCCTTCCAGGTGATAGCCCACAGACCGCCCAGCATCCAGAAGATGATGTCCGGGAGATGACGGTTCGGGTCGGCCAGATACTTGATTCCGCCGGTGGCCGCAGAATAGAGCGCCGAGACGGCGATCCCCGCCATCACAAGACGCAAGACCCAGTCTCCCAAGCGGATGCGCCTGGCCAGGATATAGCTTGCCGCGAGGCCGAGGAAAGCGAACACCGCGGCGGACCCTTGGACAGCGACAGTCGTTCCCCCTAAAAAGACAATAGCCAAAGAAGCCCCGAACGCCGCGCCTTGCGATACACCGAGAAATCCCGAATCGACCAGCGGATTGCGGAAGATCATCTGAAAGACCGCCCCAGCCGCCGAAAGGACCATTCCAATCAGGAAGGCCGAAAGGATGCGCGGTATCCGGAGGTTGAGGATCAGGTTGAGGGCCAGCGCGTCGTCACGGACCGCGGAGAGCGGCGTGAAGTAGGGCTTGGGATAACGGCCGAGCAGGATCGAGGCAGCCAGGCACAAGAGCACGGCCGCTCCGATTCCCCAAAGCCGCCGCGATCCGTGGCCATCACAAGAAGGATGCGCGGTTTCTTTTCTTCGGCCAGCCCGGCGAGCGTTTTCTGGATCCGTTCGATGCGGGTGCGGAAAAAGGCCGTGATCTCGCCGGCCCGGGTTCCGTTCCCCAAGATGATTCCTGCGTTGGCCACGTCCCGGTAGAACTCGTCGGGCGTTTCCAGGCTGAGGTGGGCGACCGGGATTCCAATTTTGGCCAGGGCGTCGCTCATCCGCTC
>JAPKZH010000155.1 GCA_026393905.1 Candidatus Aminicenantota bacterium | reverse complement strand
GTGTCGGCGAACGGAAGATCTTTGGCTTGACCAGCTCCTCGATGGCATCCGCCCGGCCGTAACGGCCCAAGGAAAGCACGGCGGCGTGCTGGATGCCGGGATTGGGATCGTTGAGCCGCTCCACGAGGACGGGATAGACCTCCCCGGCCTTTTCGTAGCCGAGGTCCATGATCGCGGCCCGGACGGCCGAGGCGTCGGAGCTTTCGCAAACGACCCGGAGGGCGGTTTCCAGCGATCTGGAGGGCTTCGTTTCCACTTTAAACCTTCTCGATGTTACCCTTGCAGTCTCCGTCAATATTGATGGACGTCACCTGGTAATCGCAGTCGATGTTCGCCAGGGCCTTGACCGCGGCCCGGAAGCAGCCGATCCGGGCGCAGGTCAGGTCGCGGATCGAAAAGCCCTGTTCGATGAGGGCCTGGCAGCTCTTCAGGTACACGCAGTCATGGACGGTGACCTCCACATGGAACGGATTGACTTCGACGAGCTCGAAATCGCTGGCCTCCCGGATCACTCCGCCCGCGAGAAAGATCCGGATGTAGTCCTCGACGGCCTGCAGGATCGAGTCCGATTTCTTGATCTGCATTCCGTATTCATCGCCCAGAAGACGGAAGTAGTACTGGACGGCATGTTCGTATGCCCGTTCACTGAATACCCTGGGACGGGTCCCGTGGAAGTCCCGCGCCGTTTCTTCTAAAGCGCTCAGCCAGGACAATGCGACAAGCCAGCCCGCTTCTTCACGATCGATCTTATCCATGGTCGTTTCCTTTACTTTTTCGGCGGCTTTTTCAGATTTCCCGGAGCGGCCACCAGGCTCAACCGTTGAAGCTCCCTCTCGACGACCGCCGTCTCCACTCTCCGGCCGAGGCTCTGGCTCAACTTCGCGGCCAGGGCCGCGGGTTCCAGCTCGGCGTTCCTGGCCCACAGCAGGACGAGTTTGGCTGTCTCCTGCGGCTGGAAATCCGCCGGGCGCTTTTCGGCGGGTTCAGGGACAGGGGCGAGCGCCGTCCTGTCCGCAGTTTCCAGGATATGCCGAGTGTCCTTGGCGATCGCCAGCTCTTCGTTGGTCGGGACGATCAGGACCTTCACCGGCCCGGCGCTGATGTCGCGTTCATTCGCCTCGTTCTTCTTAAGATCAATGGCGATACCCAAATGAGCTAAGCCCTGCGTGACGAGGCGCCGGACCAGGCGGGAATTCTCCCCGACGCCGCCCGTGAAGACGACGGCATCCAGCCCGCCCAGCGCCGCCATATAGGCCCCGATATACTTTTTAATATAATAGCAATAGATCTCGATGGCCAGTTGATGGCGCTCGCTTCCGCGGGCGGCGTCCTGTTCGATCTCGCGCATATCGTTGGACGTCTCGGTCAAGCCCAGCATGCCGCTGTTCTTGTTCATGATGGCATCGATCTCCTTGGTGCCGAGCTTTTCCCTTTCCATGATGTAGGGGACGAGTGCCGGATCGATGCTTCCGCAACGCGTGCCCATGATCAGACCTTCGAGGGGCGTGAATCCCATGGTCGTATCGACGGATCTTCCGCCGTCCACGGCGGCGATGCTGGCCCCGTTGCCGAGATGACAGGTGATGATCTTCAAGCCCTGGATGGGGCGCTTCATGAACTCCGCGGCGCGATGAGCGATATAGTTGTGGGAGGTCCCGTGGAAGCCATACCGCCGGATCCGGAGCTTTTTATAGAGAGCGTACGGGAGGCCGTATATGAACGCCTGGGGCGGGATCGTTTGATGAAAGGCGGTGTCGAAGACCCCGACCTGGGGGGTGCCGGGAAGCAGGGCTTCGCAGGCCTCGATGCCCTTCAGGTTGTGAGGGTTGTGCAGCGGCGCAAACTGAATGCATTTCCTGATGGTGGCCTTGACCTTCTCCGTGATTAGGGTCGATTCAGAAAAATCCTCGCCGCCATGGACGACACGGTGGCCGATGCCGTCGATCTCGCGTTTGTCCCGGATGACGCCGTGCTGGGGATGGAGCAGCAGGGAGAGGACTATCTCGATGGCGACGCTGTGGTTTAAGACCTCACGGATCTCCCGGATCCTGTTCTTGCCTTCCGGCAGGTAGGTGATGATGGCATCGCTCGAACCGATCTTTTCGACGAGGCCTTTGGCGAGAAGGCTTTCATCCTCCATCCGCATGAGCTGGAACTTGACGGAGGAGCTGCCGCTGTTCAAGACAAGGATCTTCATGGCCCGTGGTCACTCCTTAACTCGCGCATGAGA
>JAPKZH010000106.1 GCA_026393905.1 Candidatus Aminicenantota bacterium | reverse complement strand
CTGCCGGGGCGAGTGGACTCCCTGCTGCCTCGTGATCTGGTTGTTGAAGAGTTCCATCTGCATTCCATTTCCCTCGGCGTAATCGTCCTTCACCCCGAAGGGCCCGAAGACAGAAACCAGGAGAAGTTTTATCGAGTTCATGTGAATTCATCCTCGTCATCGACGGATCACTTCGAAAAAGCGATTGACCTATTAATAGAATACTAAGGTAGGAATGTCAAATCACCGATCTCGATGGCCGCCAAGTCGGCGAGGAAGAGCCACAGGGACCTAAAACCCCAGAATATCATGATCGACAAGAATGGGAATGCTTCTTGCAAAATTGGGAATCGGAGGTGTTCTCCGTATCGCATCCGGGGCACTTGATAGTCACTGTAAATCCCACGGGTTCCTTGTTTTCAAGGGGCCCGAAGGAATTGTCCTTGCTGCCGACAGTCGAGTCACCTTAAATGTTCGGGTCGACAGCGGTCAAGAGAAAACGGTTATCCCTTCAACGTACGACAATGCGACAAAGGTTCTTCAATTTCAAAATCATCAATATGTCGGCGCTGTGACATATGGACTCGGAGCGATAGGACAAAAAGAACCAATTTGTCCAGCAAAAGAGGATCGTCGGGCAAAGACATCCTCTCTAGGAGTCAAAGAAATGTTTGATGGAACCGATTGCGCAAGTTCAAGTAATTGGCTAAGCGGCTCGCCGGGATTTCACTTTTCCATCATAAGCGAGGCTCGAGTGCAGACGTTTGAAATTCATGAATTCCCTATCACGAATAAGACCACGATTGATGATTTTTCAGAAGCTCCATATTCTCTGATCAAGCGGGATACCATCGAACTTGCGGGGGAAACAAGACAGGAATTTATGATCTGGGATCAGCTAAGCGATGAGGCTTTTAGAGAATTTGAAGAGTCGATTTAATTGCCATGGGTCTGGGTGTGATTTTGGGCTAGATGGCTAAACAAGCGGATTTCGAACCTTGAGGCGGGAGAATGAGAGTCGGTCACCCCTTTAATAACCATTTCCAGACCGGAATAAGGTCGACCTTCGCTCCCTCCGGTGTCAAGGCTTCCTCGAGAGGGATTATCTTGATAAACAAATTTCGTCAAAATTGTTTACCTTGTTAGGAGAGAATAAACCGTGAGCTTCAGAGGATCGATCGCAACTAGGACCTTCAACATGATTGCAAATTTGCAAGCGAATTTTGCAGTGCCGAAAAAGCTGTATATTCAAGACAAGGACGCCGCTCTTTAAGTCTATTTCAGATATTCCTCTTCCAAACGATGGAGAAGATTGTGAAATTCCTCGTGCCAGCCCGGCCCGATTACCTCTTTTTCTATCTTCTCGAGCCCATGAATTATTTTCCCGGCGGAGGTATGAGCGGCAGGTTGAGCCAGGCCAGGCCAATGTCACGTTTCATATGGCTGACACTCGTGCCGCCCGGAGCGTCGTAGAGCACGGCGAGGCGCCGGCCAACCTGCACGACTGACGGCATCCCGATGCAGTCTTTGCTCCAGGCGCAATTCTGGCCGTCCAGCACGATCGCCCTGTCCTTGCGGTTCCATTTGTTGATATCTCTGCTCCAATAAACCCAAACGGCATCCGTGTATTCGCCTCGATCGTCTATGCCTATATGATTGGTGAAGAGCCACCAAGTCTTGTTGGCATTCTCGTAATAGAGCGAAGAGTTCTCCACCTGCTCCTCAAGGGGCACGATGGGTTCCGGATCAAGAGCCCAGGCATAATTCAGATTCTTGGTCCGGGCGATTCCGAGTGTGCGCTGGATGCCCCGCGATTGAATCGAACCGCTGAAGAACATGAGAAATTCGCCCCCGTCCTCAAGCACATGGCCGGGGCTGGCGGTCGCCGAGTAGTAGGTACCCGGCTTGGTGTTGAAAGGGACGACATCGTACTGCTTCTCCCAGGGGCCTGAGGGCGACTTGCTCTGCGCCTTCATGGTGAGATAGGGAAAAGTCGGCACGAAATCCGGCGCGGGCGTCGTATTCGGCGTGCCCAGGTAAAACATATGCCACCGGCTGCCGTCAAAATAGATCCAAGGGGAAGATGCGGAAGCAGAATCCAGCCTGCCCTTTGGCCCAAAATCAAGCACCGGACCGTGTTTGGTCCAGTTCGCCAAATCTTTACTGGTGGCCAGACAAGCCAGCCAGCCTTTTAGACCAGCGCCATCATAGTGGAGATAATAGGTGCCTTTCCAATCGAAGACGATCGCCTCGCGCGCGCCGAGGTAATCGCATTGGCCCGGCCCATCTCCGTGCAGGAGAACGCGGCCGGAATCAATCGCGTCGAGCCGATAGGCTGCGGCTGGGCGGCCATCCTTGTAGGCTTTGGGTGATCCGGTGATAGGGACGACGTGAGATCCTTTCGTGGGCACCGACTCATTCCTTAAGCCGATTGAGGCGATGACAAACAGGATCGATAACGTCATTGGAGCGGGCTTCATGATCTTAGGCACTGTCTAAATCAAATCAAAAAAATCGTGCAATCCTGTGGCAACGCAACCGGGCAGATCCGGACTGTACGCAGAATAGTTTTTCTTGGATCTTTCTATGATGACCGGATACCTAAACACTTTTTTCCCTCCCATATTTTAAACCCGCTTGTTTAAATATGCTGCTAAGTGTGCCTTTAGCGAGATCGTCATTCAAGTGGCCGGCGATCGTAACCAAGCCTTTTTTATAACTATGTCTATACTGGCTGTGGCTTCCTTTTCTTCTTACCATGAACCAGCCATCCTGTTCAATCATTTTTATGACATCTTTGACTTTCATGGTTTATGATGTCCTGGCATTTTATAGAACGAAGATATGATTAGGTAATCTCATAGCTGCCCTTGGTTTTATTTTGGGAGGCTTTCCGATATAATTGGCTGGGTGCGGCCTGATGGAAAAAGCTCTTCAAGTCATCGAAGAAATGACCCGCCAGGGGGTCATCAAGGCCTATGCGATCGGCGGGGGGATCGCCGCGACGTACTATATAGAGCCCGTGCTGACCTACGACCTCGATATCTTTTTCATCCCGGCCAAGGAGGGGCTGGACGTTCTCGCGCCGATCTACGATTATTCCAGAGAGCGGGGATTCGGCACTCATGCCGAGTCTATCCTCATCGAGGGATTCCCCGTTCAGTTCATCCCGGCCTACAATGATCTCGTTCGCCAAGCCGTGGAGAACGCCGCGACCCTGAAATATCGCGACGTTGAAGCCAAGGTCGTCACGGCCGAATACCTGGCAGCCATCTCCCTGCAGACTGGCCGGGCCAAGGACAGGGAACGTGTCATCAGGTTGCTGGACGAAGCGGTCATCAATCGGGCCGTTCTCGGCCGCATCCTGGAGTCCTTTGGGCTGGCCGACAAGTTAAAAAAGCTCGAGAAACAATTCCATGAAGAATAAGGCCGCGGAGATCGTCTTCCGGAAAAAACGCGAACGGCGTCGCCAATTAGCACGGCTTCCCTTTGAGAAGAAGATCGAGATCGTCGCCGAGCTCCAGAAGACGGCGGCCGCGATCCGCAAGGACCCACGCCGCATCGTCTGGCCCATCTGAGACCTGTCCCGCATGATGGGAAGCGTCATTCGCGAAAAATAGGTCAACTGCATCGCGGAGATAGAGTTTTTCACGGTCGTATAACAATATGAATTCGTATCTTTGAGAAATCTTCCCCTCATGACGCGTTTTATTTAGAGGGACGATAATTAAGTTGTGTCCAGATAGTGCATCTCTTGAACTCATTACGAAATATAGTTTGACATATTAGTATCAAAATAGTATCATTATTATGCCAAAGAAAATTCGAGAGCTTATGAAGGAACTCGAGAGGGCCGGCTTCGTCGATCGCGGCGGCAAAGGAAGCCATCGCAACTACATGCATTCCTCGGACGTCATATTGACGCTTTCAGGACACCCGGGCGATGATGCCAAGCCTTATCAAATTAAGTTGGTCAAGGAAAAAATCAAGGAAACATTGACATGAAACCGCGGGACAAATATCTGAAATTGGTGGCCTGGTCAGAGAAGGACCAATGCTATGTCGGCTCCGTTCCGGGCTGGATCGGCGACTGCTGCCATGGGGACGACGAAGCGGACGTCTATCGAAAACTTTGCGAGATCGTCGATGAATGGATCGAGATTTATCGAAAGGACGGCCGGCCCCTTCCCCGCCCGACGAACAGAAGATATTCCGGCAGATTTGTATTGCGAGCCGGCCCTGAAATGCACCGGGCCCTCGTCGTTAGGGCTCTCAGCGAGGGAGATAGTTTGAATTCGTTCGTCATCAAGTCTCTAAAGAA
>JAPKZH010000123.1 GCA_026393905.1 Candidatus Aminicenantota bacterium | reverse complement strand
GGCGCTCGAGGCGAGCGTGCTTTTCAGGAGGCCGTCAGCCTTAAGGATTTTTTCTTTTTTTGTGGCAATATCCAAAAGAACGATGTTTGCGTTTTTAGACTCCAGCCAGGTCAATTGTCTCTGCTTGTTCATCAAGTTCGCCCTGTCCGGCGATGGCTGAGCGGCGAGTTGTTCGATCTCCTTGCGAAGGCTGACGATCTCAGGAGTCTCGGCAACGCGTAAAAAAGCGGCGGCATTGGGAGCCGTCGAAAAAACAAGGCTTGTCCCCCGGACTTCGACACTCCTTCTCGTCGGATCGTCCATGGCCAAGATCCGAGTGAGGGGAGCGGTGCGCGTCCCTGCTTCATAGGCGGCGTATTTTCCGTCCGGACTGATGCGGATCGACCGGCCGTCCCGGGTGATTTCTCTGACTTGATACAATTCCCCGGTGATCAGGGCGATCGGTTCGAAAAAGCGCCCGCCCTCCGGGCTTTTTAAAATGGACTCGAATTCATCGAGCGCCCGGAGATAATCGCCGGCATCCCAGGCTTGTCGGGCGAGGTCGAAGCGTTCTTCGGGCCGGTCCTGGGGAACGGAAAAACCGATCGCAGCGAAAAGCAGAATGACTATTAAAAGCCATAATCTCGTTTTCATATGTTCCTTCCTGAAAGATTCACTGGGCGTCACTTTTTTCTTTTATATACCAGGATAGAAGGCGAGTCAACGCGTCATTCCTCATATTGATAAGGCCAGACTAATACAAACGTAATAAATATAGTGATAATGTATGGGGGGCACTTAGGCCGTCCTCAAGCCCCCGTAGCGGAGGGGGGACCCGGCGGCTTTTACGACGGGGGGAACCGACGGGACTGGTTCCCCGGGGCCCGGGGGCTAGGGGCGGCCTAAGCGCCCCCCGAACGGGGATGTCATTTTAATTATTGCGTTGATATTAGATTGATAAAAACGGTCATCAGGATCGGGCATCGAAAAGAAGTCTATTTCTCCCTGAACTTAAATAGAGCCTTACAGCTTGTAGATTTCTGCGGTCTTTTCATCGACCTTGAAGTGATAGAGGCATTGGTCGAGGGGGGTGCCGAGGACTTTGATTTTTTCGAGATCGCCCTGGCCCAGGCCGGCTTCGTTCATGGCCGTTAGATAATTAATCTTCTTGGGATCGAACCCCATGACTTTTGTAGCCAGGGTATCTGCGGCGACGGCGTCTCGGCTGGCGATGGCCAGGCGCGCTTCAAAAGGCGTTCCCCAGGCCGGCCCCTTGCCCTCCATGGCCTCGAACCCGTCGATAACGGCCAGGTCCGGAAAAACCTCTTGGGCGATGTGAAACATGTTGAAATGGCAGATATCGTTGGCCGTCGTTATTGTGGGTCTTCATCCGCGCCGCGGAGATGATGTACAGATCCGGGTCCAGATAGGTCGAGATGATCCGGATCGGGATCGGCTTGTTGTCCTTGTTGATGACGTAGCGGGTTTGATAGGGCGTCAGGTTGAGGTCGACCAGCTTCACCTTGTATTCTTTTTCGAGGGCGAAATAACCGTAGTTCTTGTAGCCTTCCATCGTGTTGATGGTGGCGGCTTCGCCGATGATGATCGGATTTTTGCAATGCGGGGTCAGAAAATCCAGGATGGCCCTCACGGCGTCCACATGGAGCGAGCCCAGCGGGTTGATGGGCGTCACGACGTTGGGTTTGATCATGATTTTTTTATCGCCGATCGAGCCGAGGATTTCGTCTTCGATGAGTTTCAAGGATTTATAGACGATTTCGCGCCGGTCATTGCCCTTGACCAGGCTGACCCGGGCTGGCGCGACCACTTTTTGGAAGAGATGCCCGCTGCCGAGCTGTGGCGTGGCTGGTTCTGACTGAAACAGAGGAAAACTTGGGGCTTTTTTGGCCAGGGCCGTGTATCCGATCACGCCCAGGCCGATGCCTTTCAAAAAATCGCGCCGGTTCCAATGGTTTTTATTTTCCGCCATGGACATCTCCTTCAGCAAGATCCAAGGTCAAACCTCAACTTGCGACAAATTTATTGATAGTCGAGATGTAACCCTAAATAGTTCATTCAAAGATGAGGCTTGACCCTGATTGATGACCTCGATTGACGAAGGCTTGCATTTTATCTAACGAGGTTTTCCTTAGCTGCATCTTCAGGATGCCGGCAGCCCATAAAGAGCCAGAGCATGGGTTCTTCCGTCTGATTGATCGAGCTGTGGGGGACCTTGTTGTTGGGCGGAATGAGGAAGGCTTCGCCGGGCTCCTGCCATAAGAGTCTATTTCCGAAGAAGAGAAGGCTTCTGCCTTTGAGCTGACACCAGATTTCTTCGGTTCCCGGGCCG
>JAPKZH010000038.1 GCA_026393905.1 Candidatus Aminicenantota bacterium | reverse complement strand
GGTAGGGAACGCGGACGGCTGTAGCCAGAAGGATGATCAGGATCAAGGCGCCCCATGTCCTGCCGGGTTTGATGCTGAATTTGGGCTTCGCCGTTTTCAGTTTAAGGGCAAGGCGGATGGCCGTGATGATCAACAAGCCGGCGAGCGGGAAGAAAGGCGATACATGCCATTTTCGGAGTGGGGGAAAATTATCCTTGAGCCAGAGGAAGACGAATAGCAGATAAAAAACCACCTGAAGGGCTTGGAGAATGATCCTGGAGGATGCTTTTGTCAGCTTCATGCGGACCGCCCCAGAATTCTGCTTAAAGGCGGATGGCGATGCCCGCTTTCAATTGGAAACCGGATAGGTCGAAGTCGAATCTCTTGAAGCCCCAGCTCCATTCGTAGGCATTGTTTGCTACGGTTCCCTTAAAACGGCCCCAGCTCGTTGTCGTATCGTAGGGGGCCAGATTCCATTGCCCTTCCCAATTCGAAGAGGTGGAACTCTCCCCGGATACCGAATCCTTGATGACCGTTCGACTCGAGCCGGGCCCGGAAAGGTTGGGCGTCCCGCGAAAGATGTAGCTTCCGTCCGTGAAAAAGTCCAGAAACTTTGCCAGGCGGATGTGGAGCGATCCGCCGAGCTCGCCGGTCAGGCTCGTCTTCCGGCCCTTCATCTCGTAGGTTTCGACAACGTCGGAAGTGTATCCGGCCGGACCGGCCTTCATCATATGCCGGTTACTGACGGCTCGGCTTTCGACAAACATCGGCCCGAAGATAATGAAGATCCCCGGCCTGAAGAACGGCGTAAGATCCCATCCGAAATGCGCCCCCAACTGGGGCAGCAGGGCCGTTGCGGAAAGGCCGAAACCGGTGTTCTCGTACTTATCTGTTAGAAAGCTCGATCCGCCATCGAGAACCGTGACGTTCATCCCGACCCGGGAATCCTGCGAGCCTTTCATGTATTGAACTCCGAACGACAGGGACAGGGTCGGGCTCAGCTGATAATGGATGCGGCCCCCCCAAAGAACAGCCTTGGTCAGAGGGCGGAATCGATCATCTCCGGTCCTCTCCGTCGTCACGGTGTAGCCGGGGCCAAGCGAGGCATATCTTTGGCCATAATAGAACTGGAGGTAGGATTCCTCATAGTCGGCCAGGGTATTGAAATGCTCGGGGATCAGGGGGGCGTAACCCCCGTAGAACTCGATCTTGAAGTTGGAGAGGCGGAAGGGATAGCCCTGTTCCTGGGCGCCGGCGAACGAAGGGCCGAGGACGATGATCGCCACGAGCCAGAACATCAGCCGTGAATGCTTCATGAAATAGAGATTTTACACATCCTCGCCGGCAAAGGCAAGGACTAATTCAAGCCCCCGAGCCCATTATGGACAGCGCCGGGATTTGCCGCTAGAATAGATGTCCTGATGAGAAAGAAACGCTACTATTCCCGCCTCTTCCGGATTTTTCTCAACTATAAAAGAAAAAAGGTCAAGCTGGACTATCTGCCCGTCCGGCTCTGGATCGAGCCGACGAGCGTCTGCAACCTCCGCTGCATCATGTGTCCGAACAAGGACCTGGAGAAAAGCCAGAAGGGATTCATGGAGTTCGACCTGTTCAAGAAGATCATCGACGAAGCCCGCGATTTCGTCTTTGACGTGCATCTCCTCCATAGAGGAGAGTCCCTCCTTCATCCCGATTTCTTCAAGATGGTCCGCTACGCGCATGACGCCGGCATCGTCACCCGGTTCCATACCAACGGCACGCTGCTCAACGAGGAGAAATCCTATCAATTGATCGAATCCGGGCTCGACCAGTTTGCTTTTTCGTTCGACGGTTTCGATCGGGAAACGTACGAGAAAATCCGGGTCAATGCCAGCTTCGAGAAGACTGTCGGAAACATCGTCCGGTTCCTGGAGATCAAGAAACGTCATGGCGTCCGCGGGCCTTATACAATCCTCGAGCTCATCCATTTCCCCGAGCTGTTTAGTGACGGGGGCCGGACGAAGCTCAGGGAGTTCAAGGACCGGTTCCGGGGATTGCCGCTGGACAAGCTTGTCGTCAAAGAGCTGCACAACTGGGCCGGCGATTTCGGGGCCGCTCAAAAGCGGACGTCCTATGCGCCGTGCACGTTCCTCTGGCATGCCTTGATCATTTTTTGGAACGGCTCCGTCCTGCCTTGCACCCAGGACTTCCACGGCTGTTATGGGCTGGGAAACGCCAGAGAGACTTCGATCTCAGAGATTTGGAACAACGAAAAGATGATGGAGCTGCGCCGGAAGGTCATCAGCGGTGATGTCGCCGACCTGGAGACCTGCTCCCAATGCGACCGGCTCTGGAGAAAACAGTTTCTCGGGATTCCCCGGGATTATCTGGGACGGTTCTT
>JAPKZH010000268.1 GCA_026393905.1 Candidatus Aminicenantota bacterium | reverse complement strand
TTCCAGTAATATTCCTTGGCCTCGCCGAGCTTTTGAAAGAGAGGATGCTTCTGGTCGGGCTGATGGGTAAGAATGACGTGGTTCTCTCCGTCCACAAAGACAAGCTTAAAGCAGCGGTTGAGAATTCCTGCAGTTCCGATGCTCGAGGCCGCGACTAGCTCACTCCCCTTCGCTCGCTCGAGCAGCTCGCCGTACGTGATATGCCGCTCTTCAACCTTGATGCCCATCTCTCTCAGGATGGCCACGATGCCCTGGATCGTGACCGAAGGCAGGATCAGATTGCTTTCGGGAATTTTGACAACCGTGCCGTCGCGGAAAGCGAACAGGCAGCAGGAAGAATCCCATTCCGTGATATTCCGTTCTTCGATTTTGGCCCGAGGATTATCATCCAGAAAAAGGGCGGAGGCCGCCTCCGGGCTGATCTTTTTGGCCGCGTCGACGGCTTTAACGCTCATCAAATAATTGACGCCAAGCTTGAGGCAGCCGGTCATATTCACTCCCACAGCCCTCACCATATGGGGGACGACGACCCCCGTGAACGGCTCGCCAAGGTAGCGGTCATAACGTTCGTCCACGGTGTATGGCCGCAGATATCCTTGCGCTCCAAGGACGTCCATCTCTTCAAAAAAACTCCGGAGGGCCGGTTCCTTGAAGAACCGGTGAATCAAGATCTTCTCCATCTCCTCCACGGATGGAACCCAATTCTGTTGGTCGCTGCCAAAATTGAAGGCGATTCCCCTCTGAAACCGTTCGAGGTTCTTGATCCAGTTGAGAAAAATGACTTCTAATCCGCCTTGGGCATTCTTTCGGCAGAAAAAGCGGATCCCCTCGAACGCCAGGAAGAGCGCATAATGAACGGAGCGGGAGACGGCATAGACCTGAGAATCAATATCCAAGAGCTCGTAGTGCTTTTCCGGAAGCATATAGCGCATCTGTTTGGAAGCCCATTGAATCCCCTCAAACTTTGCCATTCCACCTCTCCTTATGAATGCCTTTTCATTTAGATGCGCTAAATAACATGAATAAAAAGATATCTATTCGCTGACTTTCCGGAACGGACAGGCCGGGATCCGGAGCTCCTCCTCGTAGGGAGCTTTCATCGAGAAATCCAGCAGGCACTCGTCCGGGTTGCAGCACGTCGGGCAGACGCGCTTTGTCGCGCCGAAGCTCAGCAGCTCGATATCCGGCGACAAAAAGCCGGCCTTGACCGGTTCCTCGCGCATGAGGTCTGTGCTGAGGTACTTCTTGTTGTCGTCCGGAAAAACGGTCACGACGACGGCGTCCTTCCCCAGCTTGTCCTGAACAATCAGGGCGCCCAAAAAATTGGCTCCCGAGGAAATCCCGCAGCCGATACCCAGCTCGCGGGCCAGCTTCTGGGCCATGAGGATGGCATCGCCGTCGTCGACGCCGATGACCTCGTCCAGGGTCGAGAGATCGACGACCGGTGGAATGAATTCATCCGAGATGCCCTGGATGCGGTGCTTGCCGATTTTGTATCCGGTGGAAAGAGTCGGAGAGTTAGTCGGTTCGAGCGGGTAGATCTTGATCCCCGGCCGCAGCTTCCTGAGAAATTTTCCGACGCCCATGACCGTCCCGCCGGTCCCGACGCCGGCCACGAACGCATCCGGGTAGAGGCTGCGGAACCGCAGCTGCCACCAGATCTCGGGCCCGGTCGTCTCGTAGTGGGCGGCGACATTGTCCTGGTTGGCAAACTGCCGCGGCAGGAAAACGTCGGGATCCTTCGCGGCCAGCTCTTCGGTCATCTTGATGCTGCCGAGAAAACCTCCCTCCTCATGGCTGACCAGGCGGATCTCGGCGCCGAAGCTGCGGATGAGCTCGATTCGTTCTTTGCTCATCCAGTTGGGCATGAAGATCTTCACCGGGTGCCCCAGGGCCCGGCCGACTGCGGAGAATGAAATGCCGGTATTCCCGCTCGTTGCCTCGGCGATGGGATTGCCGGGCCTCACGTCTCCCCGGATGTAGGCCTGCCGGATGATTTGAAGCGCCATCCGGTCCTTGATGCTTCCGGTGATATTCAGATGCTCGGCCTTAGCATAGATCGTCCGTTTTTCGCCGCGACAGGTAAAGTGAACCGCCAGCAGAGGTGTGTTGCCGATCATATAGGAAATGCCGCGGATCCTCTCCGTGACCAGGGAAGACTGCTCGCCAAGCTCTTTGGAATCAGGGATACAAGCATCAGGTTTTTTTGAGGGCATCGATTCACTCCATAATAACGATGACGAGGCCTTAAAATGAACAATAAATGTAATCGTTTCGGCGGCGGATTGTCAAATCAGCATTTTCAGGTCCGCCATCGAGCGCGCTTCTCCTGACGGCCCAGAAGTCTTCGCAATGAGTTCTAGACAGTTTGCTGCCGAGGCAAAATAAGCGGCTTAATCCTCTTGAGTTCCAACTGCATTTTCTGCTTTTTCTCTTGGATGTCGTAATGATTTTGCAGGTTGATCCAGAACTCGGGAGAGTTGCCAAAGAATTTAGCGAAGCGAAGGGCTGTATCCACAGAAATACTTCTTTTCCCACGGATAATCTCACTAATCCGAGTCTGGTCGATCTTTGTCTCCTTGGAGAGGCGATAGGCCGTGACGCCCATCGGCTTGAGAAACTCCTCCAAGAGTATCTCCCCAGGGTGAATATTTCCAATTTTGCGCATGGCCCGCTCCTTATTAAGAATGGTAGTCCGTGATTTCCACGTTATGAGCATTTCCGTCCTTCCATTCAAAACAGATCCGCCATTGATCATTGATGGAAATGCTATATTGCCCCTTCCGGCCGCCCGATAAGGCATGAAGCCGGTTTCCGGGTGGCACCTGCAAATCGACGGGTGGCACCTGCAAATCGATAAGGTTGATCGCTGCATGGAGTATCAATAACTTGCGCTTAGCGGGTCTTTGGATGTCGGGAGGAAAGCGTTTGGAATAGATTCCGTTCCAGATTCTTTCTGTCTCTTTATCTCTGAACGATACTATCACACAACAATAGTAATATATCGCAAGAGTATTGTCAAGAATCTAGTAATATTTGAATTTGCTCGTGTTGTTCACTAATTTCTTCTCAGAGAAGAACAAAACAAAAAGAAAAAACGGACTCGGCTAGAGAAGCGTGCCGGAGATTTCAAACTTATTTTTTCGGGAATTCTTCTTTACAGGCCGCCCCTCAGGAACATCCAGAACTTGTCGCCGAGCTCCTGGTACTTGTTGATGGCCGACCGGGCAAAATCGTTGCTGTACTTAGTCAGATAAGCGTTCGGCTTGAACGGCTCTGTGTCCGGCGTTTTGTTGTTCAGGAGCTCGAGATATTTTTTCTCGACCTGGGGGAGCTCGGCGAAGGCCAAGTCCTCAAATTCCCTGACGGTGTCCTCCATGGTCTTCTGGGTGGCTCCCCATTTGATCGTGGCCAGGCGATTGGCCCGTCTAAACGCCCAGGCCGCAGAATCCATCCGGAACCTGTGCTGGGCGCAAATCTCGAAGCTCGGCGGAAGCTCGGTCACTCCGGCGAAAATCGGAATGCGCGCGCTGAGGCCGGCGTTGTCGAAGGCGAACCAGCAGACCGTGCCGACCGCGGGCGGCAGCCAGCTCCGGCATTGAAGGACGGTGGCATACGCACAGCCGCTGATGGCGATCGTGCGTAACGAATCGATCGTCCCCGGCTTCAGGGAGTTGACCAGGGCCATGAGATCATACGACATCCAGGGCTGGGCTAAGGGGCTCTTGATCATCTCGGGCGGCGCGGCGGGTGCTGCGTCCGCGGCGGCTGGACGACGGCCCATCATCCTCTTCGGGACCATGAGGTTTTTAGTAGCATCATATTCGGTCCCCGCGTAAGTTTCCCGATACATCTTGAGAATATCCCGCACCGAAACCTTCTTATCCGGCTTGACCGAGAAAGGCAGTTCAGGCAAGTCCATCGTCAGCTTGAGCGAGGGCGCGAGCGTATTGAAGACGTAGAACTCACGAGTGGAGTACGGCTTGAACTCTTTGCGGTCGCTGCCGTAGGCCTTCCAGAACTTGAAAGGCTCTCCGCTCTTAGGATCCCACCATCCCATGTCCTGGGCGACCTGGAAGACGTTGTCCGAGGCCATGTAATGGTCGGGGTCCTTAAGGTTGATCTCGGCGATGCGGGGGATATTGGCCGAGATGCCGATGTGATCGTCGGGAATCCGGACCGCGGCCCAGACGCCGCCTTTCTCGAGAGGCCCGGCTCCCATATACTCGCAATGCCAGACTTCCCTGGCGTCGGCGATGGTGATGCACTCGCCGCCATCGCCGTAGCCGTATTGTTTGATCAGCTCGCCGGCGAGCTTGATCGCTTCCCGGGCCGTCTTGCACCGCTCGAGCATCAGCCGCTCGATTTCTTCGATCATGAACATGCCTTCCCGGTTGTAGAGATCTTTGCGATTGCCGATCGTCGTCTCGCCGATGGCCAGGCCGGCCTCGTTCATGCAGGGGTAGGCCGTGTTCATAAAGGCGAAGGTCTCTGCGACCTGGGGTATTTCGCCAGTCTGGATCACCCTGTTCACATCGGTGGACGTTTCGGTGTGCATCTTGCCGGAATAGACCTTCGTCTTGGAGCCGGCGGGATATTTGGCATGGGGCACGATGTTGAGCCACATCCGATAATTCCCGTCGCAGGTGTGGGCGGTCATGACCGAGCCGTCGACGGAGGCCAGGCGGCCGACCTGGATGCTCGTGCAGCTATCGGGGTCGGCCTGCCCCTGCGAGAACGGCTGAAATTCTTCTTGCGGTCGCTGGGCGGAGGCCAGGAAAAGCCCGGAAACCAGGATGACCGTCAAAAGGGCCAGACGGCCGAGCCAATTTTTTCGGATAATAGCTTTCATGTTAAAACTCCTCCTTATAAACTCCTTCATTATTTCCAATGAGCCGCGAAGTGTCAACTATTTTCCAAGCCGACATGCGACCTTGTTCGTTTGGGTAGTAAGAAAGAGCGATTCGGAGAGGGCCGAAACGACCATGGAGGGTTTAGCCTTCCCCAGTCCTCATTCGAGGGCAGCCGGATCGGAAGAGGCCGGCCGGCGAAGTTGTCTGAGCTTCCCGGCGAACGTCCGTAAGCTCAATACCGGGAAGCGAGTTCTGGACGCTACTTTTTTTCTTCTTGGATGGCCTTCAGGGCTTCGAGTTTTTCCTTGTACTGTTTTTCGTCGACGATGCCGTATGTCTGCAGCTTATTCTGAAGCTCGAGCTCGCCCAGATACCTGTTGCTCTCAATATTCGACGCCTGTCTAGACAACCAGGAATTGGGCCTGGAAAATTGGAAGACATACTTGACCAGGAAATTATTAAAGCGGAATGTCCATTCTTCGGCCTGATTCGCGGAGACATCTTCACCGGTCCTGTCGTCAACGCCTGCGGCTCCTTTCGTAGGATCGTTCTGTTGCCGGCCCGTTCCAATCGCCCAATTGTCATTCTGCTTGTACTCAACTTGGGCCGGCTTTCCATTGAGAAGATAGACCCGCGACCGGTCCGTGTTCCAAGGCTGGCGGGCATTCTCTTTTTTAAATGTCTCGTTGATGACAACCATCCTTCCGTCGAATTCCAGCTTGGACTGCGGCGCCCGCACTTCCCAGAAAAGCTTCTGGAATTCAAGCTTGGCCGTCGGTCCAAGGCTCTTATACGCCTGCTGCTCAAAATCCTGCATGATGTAATAATGCTGGGCAAACCAGGGATCTTTGGACGGCGACATCTGCAGCCCGCAGGCCGCAAGAAGGAAACAGAGAAAACCCAAAACCGCCGATTTCCGAAAACTCATTGTGACCTCCTCTTCAGGAATATCCCCTCAACTCTCTTCCTTGTCTCTCATCTATAAATAGCACAGGCCTTCGGTCATGTCAAAAATCTAGCCCGGAGGCAAGCACCTCTGTTTTTGTGATTTCAAAGAGGAGTTGGTATCACCCCTCAGGCCCCCATAGCGGAGGGGGGCCCCGGACACTCTTGGAGGGGCGACCCTTTTGCAGGTTCCCCCTCCAACGGGCGGCGGGAATACCCGCCCGCCCTGCCACCCCTCCAAGGAGCATCCTCCCATGAATTCATCGCCAGATGCTCCTTGGAAAGGGGGCAAAGAGCGAAGCGAGCGTTGCAAGACTCCGCTCCCTCTATTTGATGGCCTTCAAGGCTTCCAGTTTTTCCTTGTACTGGCTTTCATCGACGATGCCGTATGTCTCCAGCTTGTTTTTCAACTCGAACTGGCCGACATAGCGATTCCCCTGAAAAACCGTCGTGTTGATTTTCCAAGAATTAGGCCTGGAAAACGTGAAAACATAATTGAGCATGAACTGACCGAAGGGATAGGTCCAGATCTCGGCCCAATTGCCTCCGACGTCTTCACCGGACCTATCTTGAGTGCCCACGACCTGGGCGATGCCGCTCTGCTCTCCCTTGTTTTGAATCGTCCAGGAGTCATTCTGCCGAGAATCGATCTCGGCCGGACGACCGTTCAATAAATAGACCCGGGCCCGGTCGGTGTTCCATGGCTGCCGGGAATTTTCTTTTTTGAAATTATCGGCGATGTAGCCCATCCTTTTATCGAATTCCTGCTTGGAGATGGGCGTCCGAACCTCCCAGAACAGCGTTTGGAATTCGAGCTTGGCCGCCTGAGAAAGACTTTTGTAGGCCGCCCGCTCAAAATCCTGCATGATGTAATAGTGCTGGGCAAACCAGGGATCTTTGGACGGAGACAGCTGGAGGCCGCAGCCTGCCGCCAGCAAAATAATAAAACCCAGTCCCGCTGCTTTTCGGAAATTCATCGGGTTCTCCTCTTCAAGGGCTTTCTCTACAAAACACTCCAAGGGTTTATATTATCCCCCAAATGCAAGTCTTATGCCAACATTATTCAGGTCGCGGCGCCAAGCGGGCAAAATATGTTGTCCCCGATTGAGGACACGTGTAATTCAGAAGTGCGTGTGATCAGCCGGCGTTCTGCGGGACAGGGCAGGCAGCCGGCTTAGGCGGAAAAAACCTCATCTAGAAATTGAAAAAGATCCGGAGCGAAACGGCCACGCCCCAGGCGTTGAGGTTGATCTTGGCTTCCCTAACATTCTGATAGTCGGGTCCGTCGGGCTTGGTCTGCCAGACGAACATCTGTCCATAATATTTGTTCAGCTCCGAGGAATATTCTTCGTAATACCATAACGGCCCCGATTCGCTTAAATCTTCTTGCGTCGTCTCATCATAATACCACCCCGCCGACTGGTCCCATTTTCTCTCACGCTGGGTGAAGGTCTCCTTGAAGCTTCCCCGCCAGCCGCCGAAATCGACATACCGACCGAAAACCTCCACGCCCAGCGCTGCATGGGACATCAACTTGACTTCTAGGCCCAGGCCCCCATGGAATCCGAAGGCGTTTTTCTTCGCCTCTTCCGACACATCATCCTTCTCGGTGATTTCATCTTTCTCGTCAAAAAGTGAATACGTCGAGACGAGATACGTGTCATCCCAACCGAATGTGTGGGTCAGCTTTCCATAATAATATCCTCCGCCGACGTATGCGTAGACATTGAAGGCGCCCGAGGGGAAGAAAACATAAAGGCTGAGCTTGATCGGGGTGGCGGTGATTTTATACTCCCGCCGATAGCTGATATTGTCTTCGATGGTATACGGCCCGAACCAGGAGATTCCCTCGCCGACCCAATTGTAGCCGTAATCCCCTTTGCTGCTGACCGAAAGATAGCCCGAACCGACGCCGATGGCGAAATTCTTGTTGATGTGGAACAGGAGGTCGACTTCGTAATCGGGAGCCTGGGACAGCTTCTTCCAGTTCGTCCAGGCCTTCGTATAGCCCGGGTCCTGCTTCAGATCCTGGTAATACATGATCCTGGCCAGCCTCAAGTTCTCAAGATCGCCGCCCCCATCCAGGAAAAAGCCCATGCCACCGCTGAACTTCAGGCTGAACCCCATTTCGGAAGCTTTGGCCTGGGCGGCTTTGGGTTGGGCAGGTTTGGCCTGGCCGGCTTCGGCCCGGGTTATCAACAGCCCCAGGCAGCCGACCGCAAGAATAATCAGAATAGCGTATCTTTTTGGATTCTCCCGTTTCATTCTGCTGTTCTCCTTAAGAAAATTTCGAGACTCGGCACCATGACCTATTTTCATCAATCCGGGCAGCTCTGATCCGTCCGTTGTAACTTGCTCGCATCGAAGCCCTTTTGGGCGATCCGGTTGACAATGTCCTGGTAAAGTCCTTCATCTATTTTAGTCGTGCGAGAGAGGATCCATAAGTAATTTCTGTCGGGAGCGCCGACAACGGCATAGCTGTAATCCTGGGCCAGGTCGATGATCCAGTAGTCTCCCCGAAAAGGCCAGAAAAACTGAACCTTGAGCTTGGCGTTGTTGCTGCTTTCGACGATAAACGCCTTGCCCTTGGCCACGGTGAGCTTCCCCGTCGGGCTGTCTTTTCGACAGGAATTGATGACCCTCACATAACCCTTGTCCGTCAGCTCGTATTCGGCCGTCGTACAGTGGCAGCCTTTTTGAAAGCGCTGAGGGAAGGAGGCGATTTCATACCATTTACCCATGTATTTCTGGAGGTCGACCGCGGGGACGGTTTCCAGGGCTTGGCTTTGGACAAGAGCGCCGGCCCGCGCCATGAACAAAAATAAGAAACAACAAATTCCGATCATTCTCATGCATCTATTATGGCAGGAAACGGCCGCCTTGACAACCCGGGCCGGCCCGGATATAAATCCCAGAGATGTGACATCATGAAATACACCATTGACGAACCCCTGCAGATCCTCTTTGTCTGCTTCGCCAATATGTGCCGGAGTCCCATGGCCGAAGCCATCGTCAAAAAGCGGCTGGGCGAAGCCGTCCACGCCGAAAGCGCCGGGATCGCGGCCTATGGAAACGCCCCCTCTAAAGAAGCGGTCGAGCTCGTCCGATCGCTCTACGAAGCCGATATCTCCCGGCACCGGCCCAGGAACATATCCGAGGTCGACCCGAGCCGGTTCGACTTTATCCTGGCCATGGATTCCTCGGTTTTCGTGAGGCTCCATGAGATGGACTCCGTTCCGAAAGACAAGCTCTTTGCCTGGGAAATCGAGGACCCCTGCGGCAGGGGCATGGAGGCTTACAGGCTGGCAGCTAGGAAAATCGAGCGCCGGCTTGACCAGTTTCTCCTCAACAGGCTCGCCGAAAGCCGCGTTCCTCCGTCCTCACGGTCAAAAATCGAACAATAATCCCTGTTTTGAATGCCTTGACTTCGTCCAGACCTCGTTATAGATAATAAGGAAATCGCGACCGGTGAAGAGGAGTGTGCCATGGCGCTCGATCCGACAAAAATCCGCAACCAGTTTCCCGCTTTGCATCAACGGGGAATTTTTCTTGATAATCCCGGGGGAACGCAGGCCGTCAAGAACTGCCTGGACCGGATGCTGGACTACCTGATCGAGTCCAACTCCAACCGTGGCTGTGTCTTTCAAACGAGCCGGGAATCCGATGAGCTGATCGCTAAATCCCGAGCGGCCATGGCCGACTTTCTCGGCGCCTCCCGCCCGGAAGAGATCATCTTCGGCCAGAACATGACGAGCTTGGCCTTCCATCTCAGCCGTTCCCTGGGGCGGCGGCTTCAGCCGGGTGATGAAATCGTGGTCACCCGGCTCGATCATGATGCCAACGTCACTCCCTGGACCCTCATCGCCGAAGAGCGCGGCTGCAAGGTCCGCTGGGTCGATTTCCGTCCTGAGGATGGGACGCTCGATCTCGGGAGCTTGGAAAAAGCACTTGAAGGAAAGCCCCGGTTGGTGGCCGTGGGCTACGCCTCGAACGCCCTGGGGACGATCAATCCGGTCGCGCAGATCGTCCAAATGGCGCGCCAGGCGGGCTCACTCGTGTTCATAGACGCCGTCCACTTTGCCCCACACGGTTTGATCGATGTCCGGCAGCTGGGCTGTGACTTTCTGGCCTGCTCGGCGTATAAATTCTTCGGCCCTCATCTCGGAATTCTCTATGGCCGCTATGAACTTCTCGAAGAGCTCTTCGCCTATAAAGTCCGGCCTTCGTCTGACAAACTGCCCTGGAAGTTCGAGACGGGGACGCAAAACCACGAAGGGATCGCCGGCCTGTTGGGAACATTGGAATATCTGGAATGGCTGGGGACGCATTATGGAAAAGAATTTTCCGGCGAGCTGGCCAAAAACTATCAGGGCCGTGCCCTGCACTTCAAACAGGCGATGGCCGCCGTCCGCAATTATGAGCTCGGGCTCAGCCGGGCCCTGCTCAAGACCCTGGCGGAAATCCCCGGGCTGAGAATCTACGGCCTGACGGATGCCGACCGCATGGCCGAGCGTGTTCCCACCTTCTCATTCAGAACGAACAAATGGACGCCGAGAGAAATCGCGACCAAGCTCGACCTTGAAGGCATTTACGTCTGGGACGGCAACTACTACGCGCTCGAAGTCACCAAAGCGTTGGGCGTCGAAGAAACAGGCGGCATGGTCAGGGCCGGGGCGGTCCACTACAACACGCTGGAAGAAATCGAAAGATTCGGAAAAGCCCTGGCCAAGGCGGCCCGAAGCTAAAATGCCTGAAGCCGCAAAAAATAGCACTTACGGCAGACGGCGATTCGTCAGAAACCTAGCTGCCGGCGCGGCCGCCGTTGTGGCCGGCATCCCCCAGTCCGTCCTCAAATCTTCCGGAGAGGATTATCATGTCAAAAAGAGAGAAATGTATTTCCGCCGGCTGGGCCGGACCGGCTTCCTGATTTCGGAAATATCGCTCGGCGGAAGTCCCCTCCCCGACTGGTCCCTTTTTCGGCAGATTATCGATCGGGGCGTCAACTACATCGACACCTCCCACACCTACAACAACGGGAACAGTGAGCGGCAGATCGGCCGCTTATTCAAGGAGATCGGAAGAGACAAGGTCTACGTCTGCACGAAATTTCATGCCGAGGGCCGGTACACCGAAAAGTCCATCATCGAGTCCGTCGAAGGCAGCCTGCGCCGGCTCGGGACGGACGTCATCGACGTCCTTTCCATTCACGGCGCGGAGAACGAGGCCGATCTCACGGACCAGCGGGTTTTGGGCGCCTTTGAAAAGCTCAAGGCTGCGGGAAAATACAAATTCCGCGGCCTGTCCTGCCATTCCAACCATCCGCGAGTGATCCAAACAGCGGTGGAAAGCGGCCTTTATGATGTGGTCCAGTTGGGGTACAACGTCTTCGACATCCAGGAGGCCGAGACGGATGTCAAGACGTATGAAGACTATCTCGGCCAGAGCGGGATCAAGGATCTTATCGCTTTCGCCAAGACCAAGGACGTGGGCGTCGTCGCTATGAAGACGCTGAAAGTGGGAGGACGGCGCCAGGATTTGGCGAAATACAAAACCGGAACGACCTCCATCTTCCAGGCCATGCTGAAATGGGCTCTTGAAAACAAGAACCTGACAGCGGTCGTCACCGAGATGTTGAATTATGATCAGATGCGGGAAGATCTGGCCGCCGTCGGCATCCCGCTGTCCGCCGCGGAAAGAAGATCGCTCTTCTTGTGTGTGGCCGAACACACCAAAGACTACTGCCATATGTGCGGGACCTGTCAAAAAAATTGCCCTTCCCGAATCCGAACCACGGACATTCTCAGATACCTGGCTTATGCAGAGAGTTACGGGAAGACCGCATCGGCAAAAGCCATGTACGCCCGGCTCGCCCCGGATCAGACGGCCTTTTCCTGCCGGGATTGCGGCGCCTGTCGAAGACAATGTCCTTACGGAGTGGACGTCCGGAAAAGGATCGCCGACGCCCACCGGATCCTCTGCGGCTAATCCAAACGCATTACATATGTTTGCTTTGTCACCGAGATGGCAGCGTGGCGATCCGACGGACGTCGACCCTTACGAAATCACGAAAGCCCTCGACATTCCCTCCGTCAACATCTACCACGGCATGCAGGACAGCTTCACAGGCGAAGAAATCGCTTATATGGGCGCCTTTGTCCGCTCGCTCAAGCCAAGCAACTATCTAGTCACCGAAACAAACGCCCAGACGACCGGATGGAGCTCGGAATGGCAATACCCGCCCTATGACGGCCAGCTCCGCCTCGCCGCTTTCGCCAATGTCGCCGACGGCGCCAACCTCGTCGCCTATTGGCACTGGCATTCGCTCCACTACGGCCAGGAAACCTACTGGAAGGGCGTCCTGGCCCATGACCTCGAGCCGAACAGGATCTATGGGGAGGTCACCCGCATCGCCCAGGACCTCAAGAAAGCCGGGCCCGATCTTGTCAACTTGAAAAAGAAGAATAAAGTGGCCATTCTCTACAGCCTGGATTCCATCAACGGCCTGAGCTTCATGCCGTTCGATAAAAACACGAACTACCAGACGATCCTCAACCAGTTCAGCCGGATGCTTTACAACCTGAACGTGGAAGCGGATTTTCTCTATCCCCAAAGCCGGAATTTCGAGGACTACAGCCTGGTGATCGTTCCACCGCTTTATATTGCCTCCGACGAGCTCCTCGATCACTTATCAGCCTATGTCAAAAACGGCGGCCATATTCTCATGGCTTTCAAGAGCGGCTTCTGTAACGAAAATTCGACGGTCCGCTGGACGCTGGCTCCCGGACCATTGCGAGAACCGGCCGGCTTTTATTACCAGGAATTCTCAAACCTGGCCAAGCCACTCGCCCTCAAAGGAGATCCGTTTAAGGCCGGTTCGGAGAACCAGGTCTCGGTGTGGGCAGAATTCCTCATCCCGGAAAAAGCCAAGCCTCTTGCCTATTACGATCACCCGTTTTTCGGCAAATATCCGGCCGTGACAAGAAATACGTATGGCAAAGGCACGCTTACTTATGAAGGCACGAAGCTCTCCGACAAGCTCCAGGAAAAGCTCATGCGGGAGGCTTTATCGCTTGCAGGGATCTCCCTGACCGACAGCCTCCTCCCTGCCCCGGTGAAAGTGAAGCATGCGGAGTCCGCCGCTGGAGAGCCGCTCCATTTCTATTTCAACTTTTCCGGCCGGCCGCAGACGTTCGTCTATTCTTATCCCGACGGCATCGATCTTCTCTCCGACAAGCCAATTAAAAAAGCCCAGAAAATCACCCTGGCCCCCTGGGATCTTATCATCGTCAAGGTTCGCTAAGCGCGCTTGTTTGGCCAAACCAGAAGCATATCTCTCCTAAGAGCCGATAATGACTCCCGAGAACCCAAGGATTAGGTTCTCTCCTAAGATCATGCCGTGAATGGAGAAAGTCGATGAGGGTGCCGGATTGTTAATTCGACCGTTTTGGGGGCGCATAGAACGTGTCCGGGTTGGAGGTATAGATGGCGCCCGCGAAGATTTCCTCATTGCCTCCGGCGAACTTCTTCGGGTTTGGCGCTCCCTTGGGCACGAGGACAAGCTGGCTCTTCATGCTGCGCTTGAACAAATGCTGATCATCAGCAGCCTTGAAGTAGTAGGCATTTCGCAGAATAAACGGCTTCCATTCGCTGCAGATCGCAGCTCCCACGCTGCAGACAACCGGTTGGTCTGACGCTAACGCCGCCTGGAGCTCGATGCCGTTCAGCGGAACGCCATCCAGCTCGCCGATGGCTCCGTATTGGCCGTCGGCCAAGACCCACTTGTGGAGCTGATCGAGCCAAACCTCGGCGACGGAGTGGGCTTCGCTCCGCGTCTCGACGTCGCGAGGCAGCAGGTTGAGCACGCGGACGGGCATACCGTAGGCTGTAGCAACGCCGGCGAGCACGATGGCGTACTCACGGCAGATGAAGCGGCCGCCTTTCTGGGCTTCGCGGAGAATCGTGAGCGGATCGGACTTCGAGGCCATCTGGTTTGGGCTGTGTTGCCAACGGGTGCTGACCCAGCCCGTCAGCCGTCGCAGCCGCTCATAGTCGTCTTTGGCGCCTTCCAGTACGGCGTCTATCGAAAACTCGCGCCGCATCTCGAGGAATTCCTGGGCCTGCGGGCTATCGAAAAGCTGTTGGAATTCCGGCGCAGGCTGCGTCCGGTCCCACAACAAGGGCGTGGGACCGTCGGCGCGAAGCGAATCGAAGTCTGTATCATTGAGGTACCTAGAGTAGTCCGTGAAACCGGCATCGACGGCCTCGCGAATGGCCGCTAGGGCCGGCTCCTTCTGTCCCGCCAGTGCATGGACACAAGACTTGTTGTAGAGAACGCTCGCCAGAGCCTCGCGATTGCCTGTGCGCTCAGCCAGCTTGAGCTGCTGTTCGATGACGCGCAGGGCCTCAGGCCAGTTCTTCTGGCTGTAGTAGCGCGCCAGCTCAGCACTGGATGCACGCCATTGTTCCTCCAGACTCTGCGTCTGGGCAAGGATGAAAGCGCAGAGGAGCGCTAAAAATAGGGCGGCGAGAAGCGCCCGTTTCGTATAAATCATAGTCTGGTCCTCCATCGACGCGAATTTACCCACGACATCCGTGGTATCGATCCTTATATCGGCCTTCTCTGAGTGCTACGAAAGAAAAACAAAAAAGGTTTACTCCTATTTTCGAGATATTTATTAGCCCGAGTAGCATATTATTTAATTGGATATGCGTTAGAGTGTACAAGTAAAACTTTCCCCCTTCTCCATCGTGAAAAATCGTACTCCCCGACAATAAAAGCTGTCGAGGTGGTGAACTCGTTCACTCCGTTTTTCTTGACTTCGTTTCCTCAATGGAATTAATATTCTACCGATGGAACGCGATCCCGAGCCGACGAGCAAAATCTACGGCTTAAGCTCCCCTTTGGCTCCTTTCGCCGTCAAGCGACACGGCCCCTGGGTTATCACCGATTTGAGAGGTTGACAGATTGGTTTCGCCACGACCAGGAATCCACGAAGCAGATTTCTGTAGCCAGATTGCTTCGCAGGTTAATCAACTTGTCCAGGCTGGCGAGCCCATCTCACCGATTTCGGAAGCCCGCGTAGAGGGTTATGGTACGGGAACCGAAAGGCGGAAAAGGAAGGATCTCCGCTTCTTCGACACCCACGGAAACCTTATCCTGTGCGGTGAAGTCAAGCTTCCGGGAACGCCTGAAGGCCGCTCGCCATATGATGCGAGCCTATGCGGGGACGCCGAGCAAAAAGCGGAAAACGCGAACATCCGGTTCTTTTTCACCTGGAACGTCAACA
>JAPKZH010000105.1 GCA_026393905.1 Candidatus Aminicenantota bacterium | reverse complement strand
ATGCTAAATATGAAACAGAAGCCCTCGAATGGATCCTCGAGGTCAACCGCTCACTTCCGAAAGGTTCTAAAATCAAAGTTGTTTCCGTATCCGGGGATCCCTCAGGAAAGGATTATCCATTTTATAAAAATGGCAGACTCTGGGAAAAAGCCGTCGAGAAGGCTAAAAAAGAAGGCATCCTGTTGCTTGATTTTGCGCCTAATCGCGGCCTCATCGGCCCTGGCTATTATGATATTCATGATCCGGATGATTTGAGCAAGTGCAAGATCGGATTCCCGGTCATGCTCGTGAAAAAACGGTGGTCTAATAAGCTCATATTCGCACCGTGTATGTTCAGGACGACCGCTGAAGAATACGTGGACGGGCAGCCGAGCTATCTCTATATTGGAGGAATTCAGTATTCCGGACAAGGGGGCGAAAGCTTGTCCATCCCCTATGCCGTAGGAGTTTTGGCGCTCGGCTGGCAGGTCAAACCGAACCTGACGGCCGATGAAATTGTGAAGTTGCTGTTCAAGACAGCCTATATCACCCCCGACGGCTACAAAATCATCAATCCTGTGGCTTTCATCACTGCCGTCGAAAACCTATAATTTCCATTGAAATAAAGGGGGTGTCCGGACATGGCGCAAGAGTCAATTTGGAGGGGGAACCCGCTTCGCATTTCCCCCTTCCAACGGGCACCGGGAAGACCCGGTCGCCCTGCCTCTGTTTCGATCCGGATCAGGCGTTTGTCACTTATTTTGATGCTCGCGACGCTGGCCGTCCTCGCTGTTTCTCTCCTGGCGGGGCAGGAGCCTTTCGATTATTTCCGGAACAGTTGGAACGTCATCGGCCTGAAAGACTATGAGCGCGGCACGCGCATCACGCCGGACAACCAGCTCCTTCTCGCCGGAAAAGACAGGGTGACGATCTCCGTCGGCAACCCGCCAACACCTCTCAGCCGCCGGCAGACAAAAACGCTGCTCGAAGGCTGGCTCCCGATTGTCTTGGTCACAACGTCCGCGGGTGATGTTCGCTACGAACTCCTGTTCTGGGTTACGCCGCTTCCCGCCGCCGCGGACAGGGAACGGGCTTTCGCTTGGCCTACGAATGGCGGAAACTATTTGAACTGGATTGGGATCAACGTAAAAAACACCGGAAGCCGAAAAGCTCCGGCCAGAGTCCAATTCAAGCGCTGGACGGCCAAGGAGGATTACACAAAAGTCGCGGAGTCTCCTCCGGAAAAACCGGAAGACCTCCTGAGCCGACAGGCTTCTGTCCAAGAATTCTCCTGGAACTTGAGCCCGGGAGAGGTCAAGGAAGGACATGTGAATTTTCCATTTTTTCCGATTGGGAGCTCCGACGCATTCCTTAAGGAGGATCCGAATGTCTGGCTGAAGAACACAGTGGATTTTTGGAAAAGCCTGATGACTCGGGCCGCCCGCATATCGGTCCCCTGCCGCAAGGCGACCGAAGCGTTCCTGGCCTCGCATGTCTGCCAGCTCCTGGCCCTTGACCACGGCGAAATTCACGGCGGCGAGGGATTCTACGACGTGTTTTACATCCGCGACGGCGCCTACCAGGTCATGGAGTTCGAAGAAGCCGGCCTGCTAGAAGAAGCGCGGCGCGTCCTTGATTCCTATCTCAGCCACCAGCGGCCGGACGGCCGCTTCGAATCCCAGCAGGGTCAGTTTGACGCCAACGGACAGGCCGTCTGGGTTCTGTGGCAATACTACAAGATCACGGGAGATCGGAAATGGCTGGCGGAGTGTGGCAATACTACAAGATCACGGGAGATCGGAAATGGCTGGCGGAGGTCTATCCCCGGATGCAAAAAGCTGCGAACTGGGCAATCGCAGCCCGGCGCAAAACGCAGGCCGACCAGGCCTTTCCGGGATTGCTTCCGGCCGCGCTTGCCGACGGCGAATATCTTTGGGAAGGAAAAAACCATATCGTCGGGTACGATTTCTGGAACTTGAGGGCGCTGCTTTGCACGGCGGACGCCGCCCGGATTCTGGGCAAAAAAAAAGACGCTCAAGATTTGCGGGGCGAAGCGGACGATTACCGGAAAGCCATCGACAGGGCGTGGAATAAAACCGGCCTCAATTATTTCCCGCCGAGCTGGGAAAAGGACGGGACCCATTGGGGGAACACTGAGATCCTCTGGCCGACGTCCATTCTCGACCCAGGCGATGCGCGCATTGCGGCTCTAAGCACGCACGTCAGGAAGGAATACATGGGCGGCTATGTTGAGGGAATCATTCGCTGGGGAACGCCGAAACTCAAACCCGTCATCCATCCTTATATGGGCGCTTATACGACCATGAACGACCTCCATCGGGGCCTGGATGAGCAGGTCGTGGAAGACTTCTATTGGTACCTTCTCCATTCGACCGCTGGGGCGAGACGATCCCTCATGCCACGGGCGCAAGCAACTACGCTTTACTCCTGCGCCACATGCTCGTCCATGAGGCCGGCGATGAGCTCCATCTATTGCCGGCCGTGCCCGATTGGTGGCTGGGAGAAGGCCAGGAAATCCGCATCGAGCGGGCGCCTACCCATTTCGGCTCGCTCAGCCTGGTCGTGCGCGGCACGGCCTCAGAAGTCAAAGTGGAATTCACACCGCCGCAGCGAGAACTGCCGAAAAAGATCTTCCTGCACCTCCCAGAATCAAGGCCGTTGGCAGGAAAGCTCAAAGCCGTCAAGGTCATCTACCGCCCCGACCAGAAAAAGCGCTGGGACTTCGATAGCGTCATCCGGCTCTACAGCGAAACTGCTCCACCCCTCTTCAAATAAAAGGGTTCAATCAATTTTTGAGGAGAAACCGCTTGGCCAGAAGAGGAGTCCACAAAGCCTGTTTTTATATATTAATTTATCGAGATTTCTCATAAGAATTAGGAACTGCTGTCTCGTTCTCACTTCCAAGGATTATCGATGCTCTTTTGAGCCAGTTAGATAAAAATTGCTGGATGCAAGGTCTTAAACGATGGTAAATTAGATACGGATTCAGCCCATGACTTCCTAGGCTCTCAATTTGGATGGAGAGGCTGGATTGATGAAACCTTTCAAATTGTCCTTAGGACCGATGTTTGTGGTCGTCGGCTTTTGCCTGTTCAGCCAAAACCAAGTCTCTCTTTTCACCCAGGCAATAGCCCCGAAAATCATTGAAAATCCTGAGACTCCAAAATATTCGGGGAGAGATGCTCCAGAATTGGTCTTCAAACAAGAATTATCCATCCCTCTGATCGGCCGTCGGTATTCCTTCGATGTGGACGAGGCGGGCAATATCTATCTTCTCGAATCCCTGCAAGCGAGCATCTCTATCTACGATAAGGACGGTAAAGTCATCAGGGAGTTTGGGAAAAAAGGACAAGGGCCGGGCGAGTTCGAAATTTCAGTTTATCTGTCCGTATCGCCAGAAAAAAAGATATATGTTCTCGACCGGACGAGAAAAGCAATCCAGATTTTCGATAATAACGGAAAATGGCTGGAGCGTCGCCAGCTTTTATCCATAGGCATGATGAACAATTTGAAATTCGACTCAGCCGGATGCGTC
The DNA here is from genome assembly GCA_026393905.1 of Candidatus Aminicenantota bacterium. Classification (GTDB taxonomy): domain Bacteria; phylum Acidobacteriota; class Aminicenantia; order Aminicenantales; family UBA4085; genus JAPKZH01. The sequence continues at coordinate 4,486 of JAPKZH010000105.1, read as the reverse complement.
TATATCCAGGATATGAGGAACCTTTTTGCCTTGAAGGACGAAGAGCGAATCAGGCGTGGAGTCGCCGGATTAAGCCGCCTCCAAAAATTCAACAAACGGTTCGAAAAAATCACGGATGTCGAGATATGGGATAACAGATTTTTGAAAAGGGCGCAGGACGTAGGATATAATTTTCTCCGTTACCACGACATTTTTTACTATCAAATTGATGCGAACAATTGCCTTTATTATGGAGATTCTTCTCAGTATGAAATTCGTCAGCAAGCCTCTGACGGCCGATTGAAGAAAATCATTAAGAAAAAAGGGAGCCGGATCGCGACGACGAAACAAGACCAGGTGAATTTGATGAAAGATTTTCCCGAGTTGAAAGGACAGGACTCGGAAATGTCGAAGACAAAGCCTTTTTTCCTGGATTTCCATATCCTGGACAGAATCGGGCTGTTGGTTGGAACCTATGAGGACGAATGGAACGATCAAGGAACCCTTTCCTGCGATCTATTCGATCAAGACGGATTCTTTATTGCCAAAATCAAGGTGCCTAGATATTATTACTCGAAGGACCAGGATAATATCAGCGAACAGAGAAATCGTCTGTTCAAAAACGGCCGTTGTTATTCTCTTATCTATAATGATAAAGATGAGGCGCTGGAATTGGTGCGGCACTCGGTCGAATTGAAGTGGCCGCAGCTAAAGCCCGGTCGGTCGGTCCTGGATACGTCCGGCCGTTGGCCTGAATGAGACGACCGGCGTGAAGATTTATGACGGCTAAGATGGAATAACTTGCGATTCATTAGATTGAAGCAGGGCAATCCCTGTCAGAGGGGTCATCCAGAAGGAAGATCGCTATGAGGAAAAAGCACGGAATTTGGGCGATGGTCTTGCCTTGGGGATTAACGATAGCCTGGTTGGGCATCAGCCTTGTCGGATCCGCGAACGAAGCATGGCCGGGACGACAAGCACCGAAAACAGCGGCCATAAAAATCATCGCCAATCCTAAGGCGCCGCGGCCGCCGGCCGGGAAGCCATATTCCCTTGTCTTCACAGAGGACCTGTCCATCGGCGTAAGAGAGGGCGACGAGAACTATATGTTCGGGAACCAGGTCTTTGTCAACACTGATAAAGACGGAAATTTCTATATCACGGACTGGGATCGGAGAACGATCCGGAAATACGATCCCCAAGGAAAGCATCTGCTCAACATCGGCCGGCCGGGTCAAGGGCCGGGCGAGTTCCAGAACATTTGGCGTCCGGAATTCGACCACGAAGGGAATCTCTATGTGTCAGACTATGCCGCCCATAAAATCATCTATTTTGATAGCGCAGGGCGGTTTCTCCGGCAGATCCTGCTTCCATCAGATATCGAACATGCTTTGCTCAATAGCCGTGGATTTTTCGTTGGCAGGCGGACCATCGAGGAAGAGAGTCCGTCGGGTTCAAAACTAATGTACGTCTTTGGCCTCTTCGACGGCAAATTTAAAATCACAGCCGAATTCCAGAGAACCGTCTTTAACCCGGAAGAACCTTCCGGAAGCGGCGAAGAACGCATGGTCAATCTTGTGGCCGGGCTCCTCAGCTACGGGGCCTTTAAGCCCGAGGTCCATTATCTCGTGGGCCCAGACGATTTGATCTGGTTCGGCTACCCGGAAACATACGAAATCCGCGTCTACGCTCCGGACGGCCGTCTCGATCGTGTCATCCGGCGGGACTATGATCCGAGGCCGGTCACAGAAAAAGACAAAGAGCGGTTCTGCAAGGAAGATGCCGAACTCCTTTTAAACAGACCGAGGCTCCGGGCTTTGAAGAATAAAATATACGGCCGGATCCAATTCCCAAAATACAAAGCCGCCTATGCCTCTTTCGCTCTAATGGAAAACGGCGGATTGGCCGTCATCATAGAGAAGGCGGATAACGGCGATACGGTTTTCGACCTTTTCGACAAGGACGGCCGGTACATCGCCCATTTCCAGGCGCCGGTTCCGCCCGAAGGATTATTCTTCAACAACGGCAAAGCCTACGCCATCAAAACCGAGGATGGATACAAATTCGTCAAGCGCTACCGCCTCGAAATCGAGCAGACACCGCCTCCCTGATTGATTTCGGAAGACGGCGGCGAAGCAGAATCGAGGTCAAACCTCAACATCCAACATTTTCTCTATATTTTTTCCTCGCTATAATGCTTAATATTGAATTTTTGCTTTTGTTCCCATCATTTAATCATCATAGGACGAAATGACATGCTAAATACTGTTGATATTTTCGATTATGCGTTTAACAGCACTTATGCATTTTTCTAAACTTGGCGAACGTTGTAAGGCATTGTTTGGCTGCCAGGCTACAGTAATAAATTCTATGAGCCTTGATGTATAGGCGGCGCCCACTCTTCGCCCGCTCTCAGGATGAGGACAAATATCTCGACGCACGCATTTGCTCCGGGATCGGGAAGCTAAATTCACAAGTGTTCTTTTTGGATCTAGTTCCATATCGGGATTATGAGGCAATCTTGCGGGAGAAACCTTTAAGAAATTCGCGATATTGTCTTTGTCCGCTAATAGCCAAGATTCAATTTTATGAACGGCAACCCGAAGGCACATTTTTTCTGCGGCATCTGGAATCCAGGATCGAAGCATAGCGGGCGCGCACTCCGCCTCTAAATTTAAATCCACCAGCACGATCCATGGGGAAAAACGAGCAGCGTTATTAAATCCGGCTATTTTTCTCCGTAAGAAGTCTTTTCCGTTTTTGCCATAAACTGTTCCGACCTCTCCTCCTGCTAATTTTACTATTCGACGCAGAGCAGCTTCATCGGTTGCTCCTTCAACAGCCGCAGAAAAAACGACCGGCCTCATTATTATTTCCCAAAATTTAGGAGGAGCTGGGAGGCGTTAGCCGGCTTGGTTTTTGGGAAAACGGCGTCGGCCATTGTTAAGCCCCCATTCAACAACCGAATAATTTCTTCATCCTTTTTTGCCGGGCGAACTTCCGTCCCCTCGTCCGTTGGGATAAGCAATAGAACTTCATTCAAGCCGATTCCTTCATCTTTCAATAAATCCGTTGAATGAGTGCTTACAAAGATTTGCCGAGATATATGTTTTTGAAGTCTTGCCATCATTTGAGGAATAAATTCGACAACCTCAGGGTGTAAAGACATCTCGGGTTCTTCTAACAGTAAAGGTCCTCGGCCGTCCAATAAAGCCCATAAAAATCCGACCATTCGTAATGTGCCGTCCGAAAATTGGTCTTCGTTCTGCCAGGCTCCTTTGGGACGCCAATGTTCATACAATCCTCTCAGGTGAGGGGTTCCTCTTTCGTCTGGCCAGAGTTCTAATTCTTTAAGTTGAGGGATAGCGTATTTCATGACTTCACGAATTTTTCGTAATCGTGATTCTTGTGTTTTTTTATTTGTCCTCGCTATCTGTTCGATAAAATCTCCTCCGAATGGATCTTGATGTCGTCCAATAGATCTATCAGGTTCACGGATAAGCTGAGGAACCAGATGGAGATATTTTATCGAAGCAAAAAAGTCTGCTAACTCTCTGAAGTCACGATTAGCTGTCACTTGTTCTATGTGAGTTTGAGTAAGACGCTCTGGGTCATTTTTGTCATCATTATCAGGCCGATCGCGTATAATTTGACTGTCTTTCCAAACAGTCTCTTTTCTTACGAAAGGACGTCTTCTGTTGTCTTGTTTAAACTGTAATAAATAACGCCAATGGGTCTGCTCATTTTGAACACAGACATCGATCACTAAATCTGAGAATCGCCGTGCTGCCAAGCAACGCAGACGAGAGACTCCTCCTCTGCTTCTTGTGGCTTCTTGAAGACCGCCTCCTATAGAAGTAATATCTCTTAAAAAGCGGAATATATCTAAATAATTCGATTTTCCTGACGCATTGGGTCCAACTAAAAAAATGCGATTTTCCAAATCTGCTTCGGCCTTCACAAAATTGCGCCAATTTTCCAGTTTGAGGTGAGTAAAACGCATGGGCTTCTCCATAACTTATTTTTTATATTATAGGTCTGTTTCTTAAAAGACTGCAACAGGATTCGGCTGCCCTTAATTACAGCAAAATTATTGCTTTAAGGACTGCCGGCAATTTATTAGATTACTTTCTATACAACACCTTGCCGCCGACGATCGTCACCACGACCTCGGCCTTCAGGATCTCGTCCTCGGGGCAGGTCATGATGTCCTTGGAGAAGACAGTGATATCGGCGAGCTTTCCCGGCGCGAGTGAGCCCTTGATCGTCTCCTCGAAGGCGGCAAAAGCAGCATTCAAAGTGTACGATCGGAGCGCTTCCTGACGCGTCATTTTCTGGGCGGGAAAGAACGTCTCAGCGTTCTTCATCTTCCGGGTGACGCTGGCGTAGAAGCTCGGCAGCGGATCGACATCTTCGACCGGCGCGTCCGTCCCGTTGGCGATGACGGCGCCCGTATCCATGAGCTTCCGCCAGACATAAGCGCCCTCCTCGGCCCGCTTTACGCCCA
>JAPKZH010000250.1 GCA_026393905.1 Candidatus Aminicenantota bacterium | reverse complement strand
TATCCGGCTTACCTAAGAGAAATATTCGATCCTCCGGGCGTCCTCTATTGTGCAGGTTGCCCGGAGGCATTGCAGAGCCCGGCGGTTGCCATCGTCGGCACCCGGACGCCATCGCCCTACGGGCGCGCCGTCGCCGGGAAGCTGGCCGAGGACCTTGCGTCCCGGGGGGTCGTGATTGTAAGCGGGCTGGCCCTGGGGATCGACTCGATCGCCCACTGGGGAGCCCTTAAAACAGGAAGGACGGTTGCCGTGTTAGGCTCGGGACTGGACAATATCTATCCGAGGCAGAACCGCAAGCTGTTTCAAAAAATTGCGGAAAACGGCGCCGTCGTCTCTGAATTCCCGCTGGATGCCCCGCCTTTTGCCGCTCATTTTCCGCGCCGCAACCGCATCATCAGCGGCCTGGTCCAGGCCGTGATTGTCGTCGAGGCCGCAGCCAAGAGCGGCTCTCTCATCACCGCCCGCATGGCCCTGGAGCAGAACCGGGAAGTTATGGCCGTTCCCGGCAACGTGACTTCCGACATGAGCAAGGGGACAAACGGGCTGATCAAAACCGGAGCGAAACTCGTTGAAGGCTGGGAGGATGTCGCCGAAGAGCTGCCGAGCCCGCTGCGGGAAAAGCTCCTCGGCCAAAGAACGGGAGAAACCCAGCCGCTGCCGCTGATGACCGAGCAGGAAGCCGAAATCTACCGGCTCTTGAAAACGGATGAGCTCACCCATATCGATGAGCTTCTCGATACGATCACATGTTCCGTATCCGAACTTCTGGCCCTTCTCCTGAACCTCGAGATCAAGGGATTGATCCTGCAGAGCCCGGGCAAGTACTTTCAGAGGAGAATGTAAATGGACAAGTCCTTGGTCATCGTCGAATCTCCGGCGAAAGCGAAAACGATCAACCGCTATCTCGGCTCCAACTATATTGTCAAGGCGTCCATGGGCCATATCCGCGACCTGCCCAAGAACAAGCTCGGCGTCGACGTCGCCAAGAACTTCGAGCCTCACTACGTCGTCATCCCCGAGCGGCGGAAGCTCGTCAACGAGCTCAAGAAGGCCGCCGAAAGCGCCGGGGCCATCATCCTGGCCGCCGACCCGGACCGCGAAGGCGAGGCGATCTGCTGGCATCTGAGCGCACTGCTCGAAGATGCCAACAAGGATATCTATCGCGTCCTCCTTCATGAAATCACGAAGCACGGCGTCGAGGAAGCCATTCAACATATGGGTAAGCTCGACCGGAACTTGTTCAACGCCCAGCAGACCCGGCGGATCCTGGACCGGCTGGTGGGATACCTTATCAGCCCGCTCCTGTGGAAGAAAATCGGCAGAGGCTTGAGCGCCGGCCGCGTCCAGTCGATCGCCCTGCTGCTGATCGTCGAGCGAGAAAAGGAGATCCGGGCCTTTGTCCAGGAAGAATATTGGACGATCCTGGCCCATTTGGAAGCGTCCAACCCGCCGCCCTTCAAGGCCTCCTTGGCCAAGATCGAAGGGAAAAAGACCAAGGTCCCGGACGGAAAAACGGCCGCGGGCATCGTCGAGCAATTGAAGGGCGTAGATTTTATCTTGGACAAGATCAAGGTCCGGGAGAAAAAGAAAGAGCCGCCGCCGCCGTATATCACGAGCACGCTCCAGCAGGATGCCTTCCGCTTGCTCCATTTTCCGGTCAGGCGGACCATGTCCATCGCCCAGAAGCTCTACGAAGGCTTGCCGCTGGGCGAGCGCGGCCCCGTCGGCCTCATCACCTACATGAGGACGGATTCCGTGCGCGTTTCGAACGAGGCCCAGGCCTGGGCTCGAACGTACATCGAGCAGAGGTTTTCTGTCCATCATGTCCCGGCCAAGCCGCGGATCTATAAGAACAAAAGCCAGGCGCAGGATGCCCACGAAGCCGTCCGGCCGACGTCTCCAGAGCTTCCGCCCGAGGTTGTCAAACCGTTTCTCAAGAGGGAGGAATACAGCCTGTACCAGCTCATTTGGAACCGGTTTTTGGCTTCTCACATGAGCGCGGCGAACCTAGAGGAAACGGAGTTCCAGATTACGGCAGGGCTCAAATATCTTTTTAGCGCTAAGGGCGAAGTGCTCAAGTTCGACGGCTATCTGGCCCTCTATCCACACAGAGAAAATGGGGAGAAAGAGACTCTGCCGGCAGCCCAACAGGGCGAGAAGCTCAAACTGCTGAACCTCGAGTCCAAACAGAGCTTCACCCAGCCGCCCTCGCAATATACAGAAGGAAGCTTGGTCAAAGAGCTTGAAGCTAAGGGCATCGGGCGGCCCTCCACCTATGCCCCGATCATCACCACGCTCCAGGACCGTGTCTATGTTGTCAAGGATAAAGGAAAGTTCGCTCCGACCGACCTAGGTATGTTCGTCACCGAGTTTCTTGTCAAGAACTTTTCCGATTTGATGGAAGTCAAATTCACCGCCCAGATGGAAGAGGAGCTGGACCGCATCGAAGAAGGGCAGCAGGATTGGCGCGACTCCTTAAAGAGGTATTATGAGCGTCTGGACCGAGACCTTAAGCAGGGCATGACGATCGAGAGTGTGAAGGGGAATATCCCGCTGGACGAGAAGTGCCCGAAGTGCGGGCGGCCGTTGGTGCTCAAGAGCGGCAAGTTCGGCCGGTTCAAGGCCTGCTCGGGATATCCGGAGTGTAAATTCAAGGAGAGTATGGTCAAAAAGGAAGTCACGCCGCTCGAGGAAAAGTGCCCGGTCTGCGGCGCGCAGCTTGTCCAGAGGCATGGACCGTACGGTGCTTTCGTCGCCTGCTCCGACTATCCCAAATGCAAATACATCAAGAAGGAACAGACAGATACCGGGATCGCCTGCCCGACGGGATGCGGCGGCACGATCCTCAAGCGCAAGACCCGGCGCGGGAGATTTTTCTACGGCTGCAGTCATTTCCCAAAGTGTCGGTTCGCGACCTGGGATGAACCGAAGGTGACGCCTTGTCCGAAATGCGGGAAGCCGTTCCTGCTCGAGAAACGGTCCAAGAAAGAAGGAACATATCTCCATTGCTGGGACGAAAAGTGCGGTTACACGGAGAAACCGCAAGCCAAGGCAGATACCAAGGAGCCGGAAGAGGCCGCGGCCAAGGAACCTGCAAAAGATACGGCCAAAGACGAGCCTGTCGGGAAGCCTGGCGAAGGGAACCCTCAGGCTGGGCCCACGACGTCATCCTAGGGCGCGGAAGACTCCTCCTCCATTTTTTGCCGTAACGAGAAAATCGCCTCAAGCTTCTCAAGCCTGAAATTGCCGCCGACGGGGAGAAAATCGAGCGATTCAGCAATAAACCGAAGTTCGCCCGGAAAATCAGGCATTAAAATGTCTATCAGATGTTCGACCTGGGCAAAGCCGATCTTCGTCGAAATCGTTGCGGCGACAGCTTTTAAAGATGACCAATGTGCAGGATCGCCGCGGTCTCTTGGAGTCTTTTATCCTTTGTCCAGAAGAGGCACCCCGATAAAAGGGCGGAGGCCAAGAGATGGACATCGATGTAGCCCAGTCCCCTTCGCATCAACAGGTGCTGTTCGATGAACTTCATGACTTCGTCATGTTCGGCAACCTCCGCTGAGGGAAGAGCTTGGAGCAGCGCCAAAATCTCTTTTCTGTTCTGAAGATTGCCGCAGGCCAATTCTCCGACGATAAAGGGATGGCAGATGACCTCTCCATTCTTAAGCAAAGCCCGGAGCCTGGGTGCCGTATCGCGAAAATGGCTCACCCAAACAGACGTATCCACCAGGACCATGATTATGCCTTTGGCGACCTTCGCCTGGGAATAGGACGCAGGGCTTTCTCAGTGCCTCCCAATCGGGCTAGTCTCCGGCTGCTCTCAAGAGCGATCAAGGCTTCTAACCCTAAGCGGACCAGCGATGTCTTCTCCTCGATCTTGGTCAGGGCCGAGGCTTTATCTAAAAGTTCCTGATCAATATTGATTGTCGTCCTCATATGCATATATATGCATAAATAATGCATCTCTGTCAAGTGGTTCTGCTCTTACTAAAGACGAGTTCGGTTACCTCAATTTCTCAAGTTCGAGCCACAATTTTTGACAGGTTGGGAAAGTGGTATACAATATCCTTCGATGAAGAAGGAGATGGAGGAATTCCTGGCCTACTTAAGGCACGAGAGGAATGCCTCGCCCCATACCATTTCCAGCTATCGGATCGACCTCACCCAACTCGCGTGTTATTTGGAAGGCCGGAAAGTCGAGCTGCGGGCAGTGGACAACGTCTGCCTGCGCGGTTTCCTAGCCGAGCTTCATCAGAAGAATCTGTCGAAATCATCCGCGGCCCGAAAGCTGGCCGCCATCCGATCGTTTTTTCAATTCCTCCTGAAAAAGGGCTGGCTCGAGGATAACCCGGCCAAGGCCGTGGCCACGCCGAAGACCGACCAGCATGTTCCGGGATTCCTGTCCGAGGACGAGATGGAGAAATTCCTGGAGCTGCCCAAGGAGGGCGATGTCCTCGCCGTCCGTGACAAGGCCATCTTGGAGCTCTTTTATGCGTCGGGAATCCGGCTCGGCGAGCTGGTCGGGATCAATTTGGAAGACCTCAGCCTGGAGGAAAAAATGCTCCGGGTCAGGGGAAAAGGGAAGAAAGAGCGGATTGTTCCGTTCGGACGCAAGGCAGCGGAAAGCGTAGCGGCGTATTTGCGCTTGAGAATGATGATCCCCAAAAAGAGCCTGGAAGAAAAAGCGCTGTTTTTAAACTACCAGGGCACGAGAATTGCGGCCCGGTCGGTGGAACGGATGATGGCGAAATATATCCGGCGGACGTCCATCCGGAGAAAAGTCAGCCCGCATTCCCTGCGCCATTCCTTCGCCTCCCATCTTCTCAGCCGCGGTGCCGACCTTCGCGTCATCCAGGAGCTCCTCGGCCACGAGAGCCTGGCCACAACCCAAAAATACACCCACCTGGATCTCAAGCAACTCCTCGATGTGTACCGCAAGAGCCACCCCCGCTCGTAAATAGCAACCAAGGTTGTCGGCGAAATCGGCGAAATGTCAACAAGGGTTGACTCTTCCGGCCGTAAGGCGCCTTCTAAGATACTGAAAATGAATATAATGCAATTCGCGACGACTTGGCACCCGACTTGCAATAAAGGAAGGCGGAAGGAGGTTGTTCATGAAAAAATTCATTCTCAAAAGCCTGGTTCTGAGTGTCGCCCTCAGCCTTTTCTTGTCTCCGCTTCTTGCTCTGCAGGGGCAGACCAAAGCCGTCAATGAAAAGATCAATATCAACACGGCCTCGCTCGAAGACCTGCAGAAGCTGCCGAGTATCGGACCTAAGATCGCCCAGCGGATCCTCGACTACCGGAAGCAAAGCGGGAATTTCAAAAAGATCGAAGAGCTCATGAAAGTCAAGGGCATCGGAGAAAAAGTGTATGCCCGGCTGAAGGACATGATCACGGTCTAGGCACCGACTCCCTGATTTCAAAAAAGGGATGCCCTCCACCCTTTGCCCTGCCCCCTCTCGCAGGGGGCAGGGTCTTCTCTTTGTCTGAATTCGCCTGGCCTTGGTTCTCTAGAAAATAAAAGAAAGGGCCTTCCCTGTCATTCAAGCCGGATGATTCTTGAGGTAAGCCGAGAGGAATCGCTTCATTTCGGCCAAGGCCCGGCCGCGATGGCTGACGCGGGTTTTTTCCAGCGGCGTGAGCTCCCCAAAAGTTTTTCGGAAAGGATGATAATAAAAAATCGGGTCATACCCGAAACCCCGTTCGCCTTTTTTTTCAAAGGCGATCGTGCCCCGGACCCGGCCCGTGACCTTTTTAATCACGCGGCCGCGCTGAGACAGGACCAGGCAGCAAATAAACTGGGCGCGCCGTTCTTGTTGAGGCGCATTTTTCATCAGGCGCAAAACCTTCTGGATGTTCTTTTCATCTGTCGCTCGAGGGCCGGAAAACCGTGCCGAGTAAATCCCCGGAGCCCCGCCCAGGCCTTCGACGGCCAGGCCCGAGTCTTCGGCAAGAGTCAAAAATTCAGATTTTTGGCTGTAGAAAAGGCTTTTTCCGCGGGCATTTTGCTCGAAGGTAGTCCCCTTCTCGGGATAGGACGTCCGGATGCCGAGGTCGGCCAGCGTAAGGATACTTAGGGGCCGGCTTCCAAGCGATGCGCGAATTTCTCTCGCCTTGCCGGGATTCGTCGTGGCCAGGATAACAATATTCTTCTTAGATTGCACGGCAGTCCTCTTACCTTGTTTTTTCACTCTATTTTGAGCCAATCAGCCCGAGCCCCGTTGGATGGCGAGCTTTCCCAATTCCATCCGGACGAAAAATTCCGTCCCCCAAATGCGGAGCGAATGCCGCCCCGGGGCTTCGGAGCCGCAGCTGACGATTTTGGGCCCCATGGTCAGGCAGTCCTTTGTCTCGAGGGCATGGCCGCCCAAAAATTTATAAACAGGTGTTGCCGTCGGCGCGGCGCAGGACGCGTCTTCGTAAATGTCGGAGATGATGACGAGGTTCTCACCCCGCTTGTCTCCGGCATCCTCCGGAGACGAAAGCCCGGCGATGATGCGGCCGTCGAAATAGACGTTGAGAGCGGTCACTTCTCCCATGAAGTCCGTCATAATGTAATGCAGCTCTTTTTTATTGAGATCGACGATATTGAACGATGGCGACTTCGCGGCATGTCCCTGAGATGTCCCCAAACAGAGGATTTTGCCGAAGGGATAAAGCTTGATGTGTGATACGTTCCCGATGGGATGGGCGTCGGCGACCTTGACCGACTTCGTTTCGAGGCTCCACCGCCTCAGGCCTCCGTTCTTATCCGAGGAATAAACGCGGCCGTCATAATCCACGGCCAATGCGCGGACCGGCATTCCGTCCCCTTCGATCGTCAGGACTTCCTGTGCGGACACATCCCAGACACGGATGCTTCCGTCGGCATGGCCGGTGACAATCGTATGCCTAGGGAGTGAGGCGATCTTGAGGATCGGCGAACCTGTTTGGGCGATCGGCGTGATCTCGTTCCTTTCAAAAGAGACCTGGACGAGCTCGCGTCCGTCGTTCACGACATAGATGTCTCTCCCCAGCAAGGCGATGCCGGAGAGGTGACTCAAGGCGGTCTCGAAAATCCGGTTGTCTAGGAAGGTGAGGATAAACGCCTCTCCTTTCTCCCCGATCCCCGCGATCTGGTCCTGGGCATAGAATCGGATCTGCTCTGCCCGCAAATCCCCCAGGTCGATCTGGAGAAGGAGGTTGGGCGCGGCCTTGGGATTTTCATTGGCAACGGCTTTGAAATTCCGCTCATCGGGGACAAATGGACGCGGCGGCCCGGGCTTCCAAGCCCTGCGCTTGAAGGCAAAATCTTTGTCGCGGCAGGCGACCGCCGTCCGGCCGGCCTTGAGCGCCCGCGGCTCCTGCTTGAAGTCGCCAAGACGGATCAGGTCCCCCCAGGAATCGATTCTCCGCGTTTCGAACAGCTCCTTGGTTTCCTGGGCGGTGAGCCGCGAGCCGACGGAGTTGTCGAGGTCGTAGAGGACGACGACGCCTTCCTGGTAGAACAGCGTGTCCTCGAGCGTCGGCTCTTCGAGAAAGGCCAGGTGGGTCTTGACGCTTTCCAGGGCCATTTCCCGCTCTTCCAGGTTGAGCCTTCGGGTCGAGAAGTTGGCCCGGAAATTCACCTCGACATCGAGCTCGCCCTTGAGATAGAAGTAATCGATGACTTTTTGGAAATAGAGCGAATCGCGAGCGCCGTCGAGGATGATCAATTTTTTGTCGGCGTTTTCGGCGAGGAACTGCCGGAAGTACTCATCGGGATTGTCTTGTTCCTCGGCGATGGGGTAGTCGTCGTAATAGGCCGGGTCGATGTATTTTTTCAGCCATCGGATTCCCAGGAGGCGGTTGAAGACCTTCTGCCCCCGCTTCCTGTCGCGCATCAGGTAAAGGACCTCATCCGGCTTCACGTCGCCGAACCCGCCTATGATGGCCTGGCAAAAATAGGTCTTGCCCGTGCCGGAGTCCCCGTTGACGGCCATGATCGTCCGTTTCTTCGATTGAATGAGGTAATGCAGAGTTTCCGAAAGCTCATACAGGCCGCGCTGGGCCGGCTTCAGCCCTAGGATGCTGATGGCGCCGGCATGGTAAAGGTAGAGAGAATGAATAAATTCCGGCATTCCGATCTTTTTCAGGGCGCTCACGCTCTCTTCGAAAACCTGCTTGTTTTTCGTTTTTAAAAGCTTGAGCAGGGCGATGACGACATCGGCGCTCACGCCGCCCAGCTTCTCTTTCTGGGCTTTCCCAATCTCTCCCAGGGTCCAGGCGAGATACGTCCTCAGCTTCAAAGACGAGTGGTCGGCATACCGGGCGAGCGGCGGCAGCTTTTTGACCGAAGCGAAGCCGATCCTGCCCAAGGCCCAGATAGCCTCTTCTTTCTGTTCCATCAGCGGATGATAGGATTTTTCCCCGCCCCCCGACGATTCGAGGATCTCGTCGGGTTTTTCCAGGACGGAGGCGATTTCGTCCACGGCCCGATCCTCCCGCAGGTGGCCCAGCGCGTAAATGATATTTTCCCGGATCTTCGTGCTCGTCACGGGATAGGCATCGAGGGCTTTGAGCAATCCCGCAGCAGAGCGGGGGTCTTTGAGGATGCTGAGGATCATCGATGCATAGTAGGGAACTCCGCTCAGAATATCGAGATCCCTCTCAAGCAGGAGGCGGAGGCAGGGTCGGACAAGCGCCGGCGACGTGTTGGTGACGATGCCCTCGGGAGGCTGGATCTTTTCGGCAATGAGCGGCAGCGCTTCATCGCCCAGCCCCGCCAGCCTGGCTTTCCGGAGAAGATCGCCGATGGCCCGGCTGAATTTTTCTTCCTCGGCTAGAAACCGGGAGATCGCATCGATGATCGGAGGAGATGATTTTCGGATGCCCTCAAGCGCGGCCATGAAGGCAGCTCTTTCAACCACCGTGAAAGCCCGATCGAGGCATCGTTCCTGTGCCTTGAGCCGGCGCAGGCAGCCGAGCTTCCGGCGATTGGCGTCGTTGTCCCAGGCGGGGACGAAGCATTCGCTGTTCAGCCTCAGCGCTTCGACACCGATCTGCCAGACAAGAACTTCGAAAAGAGCAAGAAAGGCGGGCTTCCCATTCCTATCGCCCGAAGGGCCTTGGCGCCGGCCGGGATCGCCGTTGCCGCTTTTGATCAGCGCCCGCCGGAACTTCAGGCATAAGGGCCAGGCCTTATCTCCTGCCAGAGGGAAGAAAACGTTGGTGATGGCCGGCCTCAGCCCATCGCCCTGGCGTTTGGCCAGCTCAAAGAGGAGCTCATGAGAGGCCCTATCGCGGAGAGTTTTGGGGTTTTCCTTCCATTCTCCGCTTGGGCTCAAATAGACAAAGCGCCGGCTGTCGAATCCCCGAAGAATGTTTTTTGCGGCTTCTTCCAGGTCCTTAAGTCCCGGAGCAGGAAGCGTGAGCAATGACATGTATTATTTCGAAAGGATCAGCCCTTTGAGATCCTCCTCGAGATTGGTCGTCTCGATCCGGAACAGCCAGCCTTCCTGGTAGGGATTTTTCCGGAGCAGGGAATGGTCGTCTCGAAGCTTTGTGTTCACTTCGACGACCCTGCCCGTGGCCGGCGACCAGATGCGGTGGACGAATTTTTCGGCGTCCGTGACTTTCCCACAGATCTCTCCCTGGCTGACCGTGTCGCCGACCTTGGGAAGGTCCATCTGGGTGATGATCCCCACGGACTTGAGAAAATCATAGAGGATGCCGACCGTGGCCAGTCCGCCGTCCTCCTTCTTGATCCAGGCATGGCCGAGCATGTAATGCAACCCGGCGGGCATTTTTACTTCTTCGACCCAGTTTTCTCCCTTTTCTTCGCTGTCCGCAGCCTTAAAGGCGCGGGCGACAAGGCTCCGCAGGTCGGCCGGTGTGAAGGGCTTGGGTAGATAATCGAAGGCGCCCATCTTGACCGATTGGACGGCCGTCTTGATCGTCGGATAGCCGGTGACCATGATGACTTTGGCGTTGGACTTTTTGTCTTTGAGGTTCTTCAAGAGGTCCAGCCCGCTGATGCCCGGCATCATCAGGTCGGTGATGATCAGGTCATATTTCTTTTCCTCTTCTTTCTTGAGGGCTTCCTCCCCGCTCAGGGAGAGGTCGATCTCGTACTCGTCACTGACGATGGCTTGACGGATGCTTTTACAGACGGTGATTTCGTCGTCCACCACGAGAATCCTTCTCTTGTTTTTGTCCGTCATAATAACCTCCTTCAGATGCGCATGATGATCTATGATTTCTTCTTAGACAGGTAATTTTACCGTAAATACCGATCCTTGGCCAACCTCGCTTTTCACTTCGATCTTGCCGTCATGCTGCTGGATGATGCCGTAGCTGACGGCCAGGCCCAGGCCCGTGCCGGAACTCTTGGTCGTGAAAAACGGGTCGAACAGCTTATTGATGTTCTCCCGGGGGATCCCCACTCCGGTGTCGATGAAGACGATCTCGACATATTTCCGATCGTCGTCAAGCCGGCTGATGATAGTCAGGTTCCCGCCCTTGGGCATGGCCGCGCAGGCGTTGAGCATCAGGTTCCAGAAGACCTGCTGGATCTTGGTCTTATCGAGCGGGATCTGGGGAAGGCCGGCCTCCAGGTTTTTGATGATCTTGACGTTCTGGAAGGAGGCCTGGTTTGCCAGGAGCTGGGTCGTCCGGTCGATGAGCTCATTGATATCGGACTTGGTTTTCTCCGGAGGGCTTTGGCGGGCGAACTCGAGCAGGCCTTTGACGATCTGAGCGCAGCGGGATGTCTCGTCCGCGATAAGGGTCAGGTTCTCGTAGTCCGGGTCCTTTTTCTCGCATTTCTCGAGCATGAGATGGGTGTTGATGAGGATCGAGGTCAGGGGATTGTTGATCTCGTGGGCGATGCCGGCCGCCATCTTGCCGAGGGAGGCGAGTTTTTCGGAGCGGATGAGATAATCCTGCATCTCCCGGAGTTCCTTGGTCCGCTCCTCGACCCGCTTTTCCAGCGTCTTTCCCCATTGGAGCAGGTTCTCGTTGGCGATTTTCAGGTTTTCCGTCATCTGATTGAAAGAATGGGCCAGCTGTCCGATCTCATCCCGGAAATCGATCTCGACGCGGTGATTCAGGTCACCCTCGGCGATCTTGTTCGTGGCGACGACCATGCCCTGGAGTGGATTGATGATCGTCGAGGTGATGATGAACAGGATGACCAGGAGGATGACGGCGCAGAGGGCGGCCAGGCTGGCGAACTTGAGCATCACGCTGTTGCGGATATCGATATAGGGCTTTTCCAGCATGCCGACGTACAACATGCCGATGATCTCGCCGTCGATATTTTTGATGGGCTCGTAGGCCGTGATGTACCAGTGGGTGACGACAAAGGCGGGCCCGATCCAGGATTTGCCTTCGTGGAGCACGGCCTGGTTGACCTCCTCGGATACGCGCGTGCCGATGGCCCGGTTGCCCTTTTCGTCGGTGACATTGGTCGAAATCCTCAGGTCATTCTGGAAGACGGTCACGGTCCCGATTTCCTTGCCTTTGTACTTTTCTCCCTTGAAGACGATGTCTTTGACCCGGTCCACGATGTCATAATTCTGATTCAGAAGGATCCCGCCGTAGAGCACTCCGAGGAGAACGCCTTTGTCGTTGATGAGAGGAGCGGCGGCTTTGAGCATCATTCCGTTCTCTTCGTGGTCCTCGGGACGGAAGGCCGCCTTCTCCGTCGGGACGAATGCGAGATATGATTTTTCGGCGAGGTCGGCCCCTTCCTTGAGAAGCTCGGCATGGGAAATGATCTGTGTGCCGACGACGACTTCTTTTTTCAGGGCGCGGCCGACCAGCGAGTCCTGGGACTGGTCATCGCCCCCGAACTCCGGCTGCCTGGCGCGAAACACGACCTTTCCTTGGGCATCGGTGAGCGTCAGGATGTCCAGCTGGAAGTCTTTACGGACAAACTCCAAGTCCTTTTGCAGGATATCCTTCTGGCCCTGAACGAGCGCTTGTTGAATGGACTCGCGGCTTGAGTTCAGACGGACGATGTCGCGGATATCATTCATCCTCTCGTTATAGACCATCCAGGCCGAGGCCAGGTCGTGGCGGACTTTGGCCTGGGCCAGGTCGAAAATCGTCCGGTGTTCCAGCCGGGTGCCCATGAACAAGGTCACGATCCCGCCAAAGCTGATGACGGCCAGAAAGCTCAAGGTGAGCTTGAAGCGCAGAGGCAGGTCGAGGAATCTTTTAAGGTACGTTCTCGACGGCATAAGTTCTATATAATAGCGTATTTCGCGGCGCTTATCCAGATGGGCTCGGCGTCTGTCGCTCGCCGAAAAAAAATTCTCAAAAAAAATACTTGACAAGCGGCAATTGAATTTGTTAAATGATATAGTCTATTGAGTTAGTCGACTAATATTGGATAAAAAGAATGCGGTTATCGACAAAGGGTGAATATGCGAGCCGGGCCATGCTGGAGCTCTCGCTCCACTATGCGGACGGCCCCATGCACATCCGCGACATTTCTGCGGCCCAGGACATTCCGGAACGTTTCCTTGAACAGATCTTGCTCCTCCTAAAAAGGACCGGCTACCTCCGGAGCAAGAAAGGGCCAAATGGCGGCTATTACCTGGCCAAGGCGCCCTCGAGGATATCCGTCGCCGAGGTCATCCGAGTCATGGACGGCCCCTTGGCTCCGATCGATTGCGTCAGCGTGACGGCGCATGAGGTCTGTCCCAGGGAAAGGGTCTGCGGCTTGAAAGGCCTCTGGAAAGAGACTCGAGATGCCATTGCCCGGATCCTGGAAAGGACGACGTTCGAGGACCTCGCGGAGAGGACCCGGGCAGCCCAGAAAATGGACAGCGGCGAGACGGAAGGGAATCGCCGGACGGACTAATTATCATGAACAAGAACCGGATTTTACATAGATGTTGGACAGTAGTCGATAAAGACAATCGACTAAATAAACATATACCTAAGGAGCAGTAAGAATCTCATGAAATGCCATCGCATCGGCAAAAAAAACGTACCCTGGATTCTTGCCTTTCTTTGCCTTCTGGCGGCCTCCAATCTTTGGCCGCAGGAAAAAAAGGAAGCTCCCGCCGTAACCGCGAGCAAGGCCTTCAAGCTCAGCGGATACACCCACATTCTCTATGTCACCCAGGATGAAGGTCTCGACAGCTTTTCGGTCAAACGGGCCCGTCTTTCCTTTGCCGGCGAGTTCTTAAAAAATGTGCGTTTCAAGCTGCAGATCGATGCCGTCAAAAGCCCGGTCCTCGTCGACGCCCAACTGGACTTTGTTCTCAGCCCATCCGCCTCATTTCGCGTCGGCCAGTTCAAGGTCCCGTTCAGCCAGGAAAGCCTGCTCTCGGCGGCTGAGATCGACACCATCAACCGTTCGCAGCCCGTCGCCAAGCTCAGTCCCGGACAGGACATCGGATCGTCGGGCCGCGACATCGGCGCGACGTTCTTTGGGAAGTATTCCATCGTCGAATACACGGTCGGTTTCTTCAACGGGGCGGGCATAAACAAGACGGACACCAATGAGCAAAAAGATCTCGCGGCCAGGTTCTTGCTCCGCCCGGCCGGCTTTCTCTCGATCGCGGCTTCTTTTTATGACGGCCATTACAGCGAGAAAGCCGATGCTCCGGCTGTGGCGAAAAAGCGGACCGGCTTCGAAACGGCTGTCGTCCATAACGCGTTTTCCCTGAAGGGGGAATTCATCCTGGCCAAGGACGATACGACATCCAAGCAAGGATGGTATCTCCAGGGAGGGTATTTCGTCCTTGCCAAGACGCTCCAGGCCATCGTCAAATACGATTCCTATGATAAGGACAAAAATGTCGCGGGGGACCGAAGCCATCTCTTCACCCTGGGCATGAATTGGTATTTAACCGAAAAAACCAGGATCATGGTGAATTTTGAGCTTTATAGGGACGAGTCCGGCAAGACCACGAACTCGGCCCTCTTGGCCCAGTTCCAGGCCGGATTTTAAGGAGAAAAATAGATATGAACAAAGTGCTGAGTGGGTCCTGTCGCCGACCAGCCCCATCGTCCTCACTGAAAAATTTGGGGGCGTATGAAGGAGTTTTAAAATGAAAAGATTTATTGGAGCATTTATAACAGGATATTTACTTTTGGCAGGCTTTTCCTTCGGACGGACCGAACAAAAGCCGCTGACGGGCAAGATCAGTA
>JAPKZH010000047.1 GCA_026393905.1 Candidatus Aminicenantota bacterium | reverse complement strand
GCATCGGGTTCTCGCGGATGAGCCCGTCCTCGATGGCCAGGTTGAAGAGGGACCGGAGGAGCTCCATGTAGCGGTTGAGGGTGGCCGGCTTCGGTGTCCGGCCGCCTGGCCCGGGCGCGGATATCTTCTTCTCCAGGGCCTCGACCTGGCCCTTGCCGTAGAAATTCAGCGGGAGGTCAGGCCAAAGCTCGGAGACGCGGAGGAGCCGCTGCCGATCGCGCTCGATAGTCTTCTTGTGCTTCTTCGCTTCGAGGTATTTTCCCCGGTACTCTGAGAGAAGGACTGGCGTCCCGGCTGGCCGATCGAGGCCGAGGTGGAGACTTGTGATTTCATCCTCGACTTGGCAGAGCCGGGCTGATAGAAGCGACTCCTGGCCCTTCTTGATCTTGAGCGGCCGGTAATAGACCCGGCCATCGACCATGCGCTTATACCAATACCAGTTCCCGCGAAGGTAAACGCCCACTACTTCCTTTCCCACTCCTCGCCGTTGAACGCATACAGATCGCCGGTGAATCGATTGATTTTTGTGATGGTTCCGCCAGCGGCCACATACTGCCACCTGTGGCCATACAACCACGCGGCCACGAGGATCAAGGCGACGACGACAACCACTTTCCAGAACACCTTGTCCTTCATTCTTGTCTCTCCGAATCAGCCGCCTTTCCTTTATCTTTGGGGCTGCCGTCGTGGTCCTGGCAAATGAGCCAAAATTCCTCCACGCTTAAGCCGAAGGCGTGAGCCAGCTTCATGGCGGTCCTAACACTCATGTCCTTCGCCCGGCCACTCTCCAATCGGCTTACAGCTGATCTCTCCAACCCCGTCGCCCGGCAGACCGCCCCTTGTGTCCATCCCTTCTGGGTTCTTAGCTTTTTCAGACATTCAGCAATATTCATAATGCCCTCCTTTAGCATACAACCTCCCCTTAGCCCCCTGATGTATAGGTTATAACACCGCCGCAATAGTATTGTCAAGAAACACAAGGATATTTTTATAAATCCAAAAGAAATGTCTTGACAAGTTGCGCGGTTAATATTATGAAAGTAATGTCATTAACACAATGCCGACACAAAGCAACGGGAGGCTGTCATTGAATAACCATATTGCGAAGTTATTGTCCGTGCGCAAAAGGTCACAGGGCTGGCTTAGTCGCGTCACAGGACTCGACCCTTTTCACTTGAATAAGCTAATCCGTGGCCGGATCAAGGACCCCAGGATAAGCACCATTTCCAAAATCGCAAAGGCCCTCGGCGTCTCCGTTGAAGACATCTGGAAATAACTCGATGCCGCTTCTGGCCACCATCGAAGATCTCTCCGAGCTCCTTCAGGTCTCGGAGTCAACCATCCATCGCCTCATTAAAGCCGGGCTTCCATGTATCAAGGTCGGCCGCCTGCTCCGGTTCAAGGTCGATCGCGTCGAGAAATATCTCGACCGGATGAGTTCGGATCGGATTCGGCTTGTAAGGAGGCGCCCATGATCGTCAAACCTACCGCCTTAGCCAAGCGCCGGGATGATGCGGCTGCGCAAGTAAAGACAGCCGCCGCGGCCCCCGTCAACGCCGTCCCTACCCCTCAGATGAACATGAAAGAGCTGGCCGAATACCAGGTTGGTCAGCTCATTCCCCAAGCCGGGACGGTAGAGCTCACGACCCAACAAACGGAAATTCTCTACGCCAAGGTCAAGGACGAGGACGTGGAGATCCGCCCGGACGGGCTCATCTACTTGCCGTGGGTTGAATACGTTTCCCGCCTCCATGAAGCGTTCGGGATGGAATGGGCCATCATCCCGCGCGGGATGCCGGAGATGAACCCGGGCGGAACCGGCCTCCTGTGGGGTTTTTTCCTCATGGTCAAGGGGAAGCCCGCCGGCTTCGCCATCGGGGAGCAGGAATACTACGCCAACAACGCGACGATGACCTGGGGAGACGCCTGCGAGGGAGCCAAATCAAACGCGCTCATGCGACTTTGTAAGGGCATCGGTATCTCTCTTGAGCTCTGGAAGCCCTCCTTCGTCAAGCGATGGAAAGGCCTCTATGCCGAGAGCTATCCTGATCCCACGGGCAAACTAAACCAATGGAACAAGGTGAGAACGGTTTGGCGAAAGAAGGGGCCGGCGAACAAGGAACCGGGAGAGCCCAAGGAAAAGCAAAAGGCCAAGGCCGAGACGAAGCCCCCGGTCCAGGAGAAGCCCGCGGCGAAAGCCGGGACCCAGGAGAAGGCCAAGCCCGCAGCGAACGCCAAGTACAAGACAACGCCCCCGGCCGGACGACCCTCCGGCGACGACATCGCCGACATGGCCGAAACGCAGGAGCCCGAACTCACCGAGGAGCAGAAGAAGAAGCACCTGGCCACGATCGGAGCTATCAAGATGGTCCTCGCCGGGCAGACCATCGACTACAAGGACTTCAAGAAATTCCTCGGTGAACTCCAGCAGAAGAACCCGGGGGGCCGCGTCTTCGTCCGGGATAAATTCGGGCACCCCTCGCTCGAAGCCGGAAATTCGGGGGACGTGGGCGAACTCCTGAAAAATGCCGGTGTAATGATGGATAAATACATCGCCAAGAGAATGAAGGAAGAGAAGGATGCCAAGACCAAGAAAAAATGACGGGCCAACCCTCATGGGAAAAAAGGCCTATGACAAGGCCTATGACCTGGCCCACCGGGCCGAAAAAAGCACCTATAACAAAGCCTATCACGAAGCTCATCGTGACAAGGTGCTTGGCCGGCAGAAAATTTATGCCATAGCCCAGCGCAAAGAGATAGCCAGCCGTCAAAAGGCTTGGGGCGCAGCTCATCGGGACGAGACTAGGGCTAGGCGACTTAAAAGAAATTATGGGCTAACCATTAAGGCCTTTGGTGATTTACTCCTCGCCCAAGGAGCAAAATGCGCGGTCTGTAGAAGACCAGAATGGGGCAGAGGCGGCCCTGTCGTCGACCACGACCATAAGGCCGGAAATGTCCGAGGAATCCTCTGCGGCCGATGCAATATGGCAGCCGGACTGCTCGGGGATGATTCCAAAATAGCACAGATGTTGTCTGACTACCTGAAGGAGAGATAGGTGGCAACCAAAAAAAACAAGAAGAATGATTTTAGTCGTCACTCCAAGCAGCATCAGCAGTATTTCAACGCCAAGGGCGTCCGCCTCCCGGGCGTTACGACGCTCGTCGGCCTCATCGACAAGCCATTCCTCGCGCCAGCCGCGAACAGACTCGGCCTCCAGGGCATCGACTCGGTTAAGCATTGGGCCGAGCTGGCCATCATCGGCCGATGCGTCCATGAAATGATTTTCTGCAATCTGGCCAACTTCAAACCCGACCTCAGCGACTACACGGCCCGGCAGATCGGCCAGGCCAAAAACGCTTTCGGCAAGTTCCGGGAGTGGAAGAACCGTCACACCATCGACGCCATCATGCTCGAGGAGCCGCTCGTCTCGGAAAAGTTTCAGTTCGGCGGAACAATGGACATCTATGCCAAGGTCGATAGGCGTTACCTCGATCTCATTGATGCTAAATCTGGCTCGGGTATCTGGCCCGATATGTGGCTCCAGATGGCCGGCTACTCCCTCCTACTCGAGGAGAGCGGCTTCCGGGTCGACCGCCGCCGGATCCTTAACGTCGGACGCGATGAAACCGAGGACTTCGCCGAGGAGGTTAGACTCGGTCCCCCGAAGCCGGAGGAAATCAGTGCGTTGCGCCACCTCCGCGGCCTCTGGGCCGACCTGGCATCGCTCCGAAAGGAGAAAGACTGATGGCTATGGTCCGGTCGCAAAACCTCGTCCTACTCACCGGCCGAGTCGGCACTATCTATGACCGAAGGGAACTTCCGAATCACAAACCGGGCCCGCTCAATATCAGCATCGCCACCCAGGAGGCCTACCGCGATAATAAGCAACGGTCCGACTGGCATAAGGTCACGTTCTGGGGAGTTCTGGCCGACTCCATCGAGAAATTCATTGTCGTCGGATCTCTCGTCGCCATTGAAGGGGCCCTCCGTACAGTTCAGAAGAGGAACGCCGACGGCAGCCTGTCGTCTTATGTCAACGTCGAGGGCCACCATCTCACGCTCTTAGTGAAGAGCCCTCGGGATAAGGAAGGGAGCGGCGGTGATGACGAGGAGCCGGCCGACGACGCCGAACCCGAGGATGATAGCGGCCAGGAAAAAGATCCTGACGATGTTATTCCGTTTTAAGGTGGCAAATGGCCAGAGGCCGAATGATTGATAAGCGCATAAGCAAATCGGACAAGTTGGCAGCCCTGCCGCATGACCGATCCCGGGTCTTGTACTTCATGATCTACCCTCACCTCGACGTGAAGGGTCGATACTCTGGCGACCCCCGCGACATCAAGGAGGACTGCTGTCCCCGGCTTTCTTACACAATCAAGCAGATTGCCGAGAGTCTTATCGACCTGCACGAAGTCGGACTTCTTTTCCTCTATGAAGTAGATAATAAACCATATATCGAGGTTACGCGCTTTGATGATTTTCAAATTGGAATTCGCCCAGATAGGGAAGCCGCGTCAGAGATCCCGGCCCCGATATCAGATCAAGAACAAGAACAAATAAGAAGATGTTTACCCAAAGAAGTATGGCTCAAACTTTGGGATGATTTTAAAAAGTCTGATCATATTTGTCCACTTTGCCAAAGAAAAGGCGAAAGGCAGGGTGAGCGATTTTTTATAAATAAT
>JAPKZH010000076.1 GCA_026393905.1 Candidatus Aminicenantota bacterium | reverse complement strand
CTTCCTCCAGCCGCCGCTTGTCGTCATTGCCGGAGACAAATCCCTGCTGGCCGCCCGCCTAAACGAATTTGAATCGATTGACGTCTATGACAGCAAAGGGATTCTCCAATACACGACCAACAAAGAAAAGCAGTGAATCGAGAAAGGAGCCGAGAATGAAGCTTGTCGAATGCGTCCCCAATTTCAGCGAAGGCCGGGACAGAGATAAAATTCAAGCCATCACAAAAGAAATCGAGTCCACGCCGGGAGTCAAGCTCCTCGATGTGGACCCCGGTGAATCGACCAACCGCACGGTCGTCACGTTCATCGGGCCGCCCGAGGCCGTCCTGGAAGCGGCCTTCAAGGCCATCGGCAAAGCCGCCGAAGTCATCGATATGGGTCGGCATAAAGGCGCCCACAGCCGAATCGGGGCCACGGATGTCTGCCCGTTTGTTCCTCTCTCCGAGGTGACCATGGACGACTGCGTCCAGCTGGCCCACGCTCTCGGCAAGAGAGTCGCGGCCGAGCTCGGGATCCCCGTTTACTTTTATGAGGAAGCCGCCTTGAAACCGGAACGGCGGAACCTGGCCGCGATCCGGGCCGGAGAGTATGAAGGACTGCCCGGCCTAACCATCAAAGTCCCCGGCAAGTTCACCCATCTCAAGGCGGTCGGCTGGTACATCGAGGACTACGGCATCGCCCAGCTCTCCATCAACTTCACCAATTATAAGGTCACTCCCGTCCACGCCGTCTTCGACGAGGTTGTCCGGCTGGCCGAGATGCTGGGCTTGAGGGTCACCGGCAGCGAGCTTGTCGGATTGATTCCCAAAGAGGCGCTCCTGGCGGCCGGCAGGTATTATTTGGACAAACAGCGGAAAAGCCCGGGGGTTCCCGAGGAAGAGCTGATCCGGACGGCCGTCCTCTCCCTCGGCTTAAGCGATATCGTGCCCTTCGACCCGAAGAAAAAAATCATCGAGAACCAGGTCGAGCAACCGAAGAAGCGGCTGATCGGGATGAGCCTGCGAGAATTCGCCGATGAGTTGTCCATGGATTCCCCGGCTCCAGGCGGCGGCAGCGCGGCGGCCCTCTGCGGCGCCCTCTCGGCGTCCCTATCTTCGATGGTCGCCAACTTGACGGTCGGCAAGAAAGGATACGAAAAGGCCTGGAAGGACTTGAAACAGGCGGCCGGCCGCGCCCAAAAGCTGAAAGACGCCTGTCTTGCGTCCGTCGACCTCGACACCGCGGCCTTCAATAAGCTGATGGACGCGTACCGGCTGCCGAAAGCTTCGGAGGAGCAGATAAAAGAGCGAGACGAGGCCGTCAGAAGCGCCGCGATGGAAGCGACGCTCGTCCCCTTTGACGTCCTGGACAAAAGCGTCGAGCTCCTGAAGCTGGCGAAGAAGGTCGCCCAAAAGGGAAACCGAAACTCCGTGAGCGACGCGGGCGTCGCCGGCCAGGCCGGACGAGCCGCGGCCGCGGGCGCCTACTACAATATCAGGATCAACCTGCCCAGCATCGAAGACCGGGAATTCCGGTCCCGCATCACCAAACAGGCCGTCCGGCTCAAAAAACGGGCCCTCCGCCTGGCGGACGAGATAAACAAAATGGTTGAAAAAGAGCTCAAGAA
Source organism: Candidatus Aminicenantota bacterium (assembly GCA_026393905.1). Classification (GTDB taxonomy): domain Bacteria; phylum Acidobacteriota; class Aminicenantia; order Aminicenantales; family UBA4085; genus JAPKZH01. The sequence goes on along the minus strand of JAPKZH010000076.1, from coordinate 1,718 downwards.
GATGTAAAAATGAAACGGATGTTTCCGAAAATACCAATTGTCACCAACAGCCTTAAAAAGAGGCTGTGGACGATCATCGTCCTCGTCGTGGCTTACCTTGTCTATATTTCCTTGGGCGATCTCATCCCTCAATACTGGCGATGGATCGGCTTCCGGTCCTTCGAACGATCAATCATGACCCTCGGCTTCGTGATCATCCTGCTCATCTCTCTCTCCGGGTTGGCCCTCAGCGAGAAGCTCACCTCGCTGGCCATCAAAGACGGGCTGACCGGCCTTTATAACCAGACCTACATCAAGGCCAGGCTTCAGGAAGAGATCTACCGGTCCGACCGGTATCATTATCCGCTGAGCGTGATGATGATCGACCTCGATGATTTCAAAGACCTCAACGATAAATACGGCCATATCGTCGGTGACCGGATTTTGAAGTCCTTCGCCGACTTGATCCAGGAAATGATCCGAGCTTCGGATGTCGCCGCGCGGTACGGAGGCGAAGAGTTCCTGGTCGTCCTTCCCCAGACCTCGTGCCTGGACGGGGCGGCGGCAGCAGAGCGGATCCGCAAAGAGGTGGCCCTCTGTCCGTTCCGGATCGGGTCTCATCTGGAAAAGATCGCCCAGTTTACCGTCAGCGTCGGCGTCTATTCTTCGCCGTACCATGGTCAGACCGTCGAGGAAATCGTCAACCTGACGGACGCCGCCCTCTACCGGGCCAAAACCGAGGGAAAAAACAGGGTCGTTGTCTTCATAAAATAGCCTTTTTTCGGCACCCGTTCTACGAGAAGAAAAGATGAAGGAAGGGGCTTTTCGCGGCAAACCAATCAAGGCCGTCTTCGAGCGGGCCCTATCTCTGGCCCTTGCCGAACACCGAGAATAGGCCGAACAGGACAAAACCGAACAGGACGATCGTTCCGGACGCGGGCAGGTCAAAGAAGAACGCTAAACACAGCCCCCCGACGACGGAGGCTGCCGATACCAGACAGGAAAAGAGGACGGCCTTTTTAAAGCTGCCGGCCACCTGAAGCCCCGCCGCGGCCGGGATTACGACCAGGGCCGAGACGAGCAGGATTCCGACAACCTTCATTCCCAGGACGATCGTCACCGCGGTCAGCACGGTGATCAAGGCGTCGAGCCGTCGGACGCGGACTCCGGACACACGGGCCGATTCAAGGTCGAAGGTCATATACATGAATTTGTGATAATGGCCGATCACAAGCACCAGGACGAGCGCCGCCAGCCCGATGGAAAGCCAAACTTCCAGCGGCTCGATGGCCAGGATCTCGCCGAAAAGAAAATTGAAAAGTGCCACATTGAAATTCCCCGAGAGCGTGGCCAGAACGATTCCCAGGGCCATCCCGACGCTGCTCAGGATGGCAATGGCCGTATCCCCATACAAGCCGGCCTGTTCCTTGAGCTTGGCGATCCCCAGCGCCGCGATCACCGAGAAGACCAGGGCTACGGCCAGGGGCATTGTCTTGAGCAAAAGGCCAAGGGCCACGCCGGCGAAGGTGATATGGGACAGGCCGTGGCCGATCATCGCGTCTTTTCTGAGGAGAAGAAACACGCCGAGCACGGCGCAGGCGAGGCCGATAAAAAGGCCGGCCCACAAAGCCCTCTGAAGAAAGCCGTAGCTGAGAAGAGCTGCCATCGCTGTTCAAGATCCTTCAATGCTGATGCGAGACAAGGTGGTGGCCGCCGGCCAGCATATTCTTCAGGGTGTC
>JAPKZH010000466.1 GCA_026393905.1 Candidatus Aminicenantota bacterium | reverse complement strand
ACCGCTCTGCCGATTCCCCGTATGGCCAATACCTACATCGACACGGGAGAATCCGACCCCCAAGAGATCATCAGGTCCGTGAACAAGGGCTTCTACGCCGACACATTCCAGGGCGGCCAGGTCGAGGACTCGGGAAAATTCACGTTCTCTGTCAGCTCCGGCTATCTGATTGAAAACGGCCGGTTGACAGCGCCGGTCAAGCAGGCCACCCTCATCGGCACCAACGTGGATATTCTCAATAAGATCGAGATGGTCGGCCATGACCTCGAATTCAGCCTTCAAACCGGGACATGCGGCAAGGAAGGGCAGGATGTCCCCGTGACGGACGGCTGCCCGACTATTAAGATCACTAAAATGACGGTGGGGGGGCTCAAGTGAAGGGGAAGGCTGGGTCCGATTTACTCCGGCTTGCCGAAAGCCTGGTCCGCTTCGGGAAAGCCAACGGCGCCGATGATGTTGAGGTCGGCATCGGCGACGGCCGCGAGTTCGACGTCGATGTCAGGCTCGGGCAGATCGAGAACCTGGTCGAGGCCGGCTCCCGGGCGGCGGGCGTAAAAATCATCAGAGACCAAAAAACCGCCTTCGCCAGCTCCTCAGACCTTTCTGAGGAGACGCTTCATAGGCTGATCAAAAATGCCATCCTTCGCGCCGAGCTCTCGAGCCGGGATGAGTTCGCCGGGCTTCCTCTCCACTCCTTGAAAAAGATCGATCCGGAAAGCCTGGATCTCTACGATCCCGAGGTCGCCCGCCTCGACTCGCAAGACAAGGTCCGGATGGCCCTGGAGACCGAACGGATTGCTCTTGCCGATAAAAGGATCACGAATTCGCATGGGGCCAGCTTCACCACGAACGAGGTGAAATCCGTCCTGGCCAGCTCGAACGGATTTTCCGGCGAGTACGACAAGACCTACTTCAGCCTGGGTGTCGGCCTCCAGGCCGGCGACACGGATCATCTCGTCGAGGATTTCTGGTTTTCCTCTCAGACCCATCTCAGGAGCTTAGAAACCCCTGAGCGGATCGCCAGGACGGCCGTCGAGCGGACGGTCCGCCAGCTCAACCCGAGAAAGATCAAAACTCAAAGGGTCCCTGTCATCTTTGAGCCCTTGAGGACGTCAGGACTGCTGGGATTTCTGTTTTCCTGCATCTCAGGGGTGGCCGTCTACCAAAAGGCCTCGTTCCTCCTGGACAAACTCGGTCAGCCTATCGGCAACGATAAGCTCACAGTCATCGATGACGGCCTGTTGCCGGGAAAGCTCGGCAGCGGGCCCTTCGATTCTGAAGGCGTCCCCTCGCAGCGAACGGTCGTGATTGAGAAGGGTATCCTAAGAAACTATCTCTGTCACACCTATGCGGCGCGCAAGCTCAAGCTTCAATCCACCGGCAACGCCGACGGGAATTCCGTCAGTCCCAATAATTTTTATTTGGAGCCCGGGGTTCACACGCCCGAGGAGATCATCTCCTCGTGCCAAAAAGGCCTGCTTCTCATCCGGACCTTGGGCCACGGCCTGAATCCCGTGACCGGCGATATTTCCAGAGGGGCTTTCGGCCTTTGGATCGAAAAAGGGGAAATCGCCTACCCAGTCTCGGAAATCACGATTTCGGGTAACTTGGGCAGCCTTTTGAACGACTTGGAGATGGTCGGCAACGACCTCGAATTCCGCGGCTCGATCTGCGGCCCGACCATCAAAGTGGGCGAAATGCTCATCGCCGGATCCGATTAAAAGGAAGCCAAGGAAAGAGATGAATCGATCATGAGAAATTTATGGCGAAAAAAATCCCGTTAGGGACCGAATCCCTCTCCTGAGCTTCCTCTAAAACCTGTTGAAATGGACGATGCTATCGAGTTTCCGCTTCGGGACATGGAATTGGCCGTCGGGGTCCTTCCAGTAGCGGCAAGAATCCCTTAGTTCTTCGACCTTAGGCTGTTCGGCGGGATAGCCCAGGGCGAGGACGCAATCGATCTTATAGGGCTCCGGAATCTTGAGCAGCTCGATGACCCTCGGCCTATCGACTGAGATCAGCCAGCAACTGCCGATCCCCTCTCCGAGCGCCGTCAGGATCATGTTTTCCATCGCCGCCCCGACATCATATTCATAGCCTTTTTCCCGGACCCGGCAATCCACGAGGGTAACGACATAGGCTTGCGGCTCATGGCCGGGCTCAGGATTGCCCAGCGGAGCGATGTAGGCCGCCCATTTTAAGCAGCGCAATAGCTCTTTCTTGAGCGTCTCGTCGTCGACAACAATAAACTCCAGCGGCTGAAGGTTTGCGGCCGACGGGGCGAGCCTCGCCGCGCCGACGATATTCTCCAGGATTTGTCTTTCGATCGGCCGGGGCTCGAACTGCCGGATTGACCGCCGCCTCAGGATGAGATCGTAAACGCCCACGCCCTTAGCCTTGGGCCAGGATGGTCTTGATTTTTTCGGCATAGGCCCGGCTGGCGGCATCCGGCGTCACGAGCTCGATCTGGTCGGGCTTGCCGCTGCCTAGGCCGAGCTCGACGGCGCGCTGGATCTGTTCCTGCTCAAAGATCTTTTTGGACATGATGGCTTCGTTGGAGCCGAGCTCCTTGAGAATGGCGACTCCCACGGCATCGACCGCTACCCGGTTGGTTCCGCCGATGAAGACATGGGCATCGACTTTTTTCCCGTTCGAAGGGCCGCCGTCGACAAACGCCTCGACGCCGTCCATGACGATGAGTTCGGGCTTGTAGCCGAGGTTGATCTCGGCGATCATCTTCCTGATATCCGGCGAAGCGTGAAGCTCCCTCATCAGTCTTTTCGGGGTCATGCCCACCGCCAGCTTGAGGGACATCGTGATGGTCGCCCATTTATGAGTTTTTAAGCAGCACGTGGACACAAGATATTCGGCTTCGGCCGCGGGCTTGGCGATATAAAATCCCTCTTTCCAGTGGCTCCCCGGCGGGTTCACATGGACCCAGCCATCCTCCGGAAGATCTTCGAAATTGACGACATCGAAACCGACGTCCTTGGCCAGCCCGAAGATACCCTTCTCTTCCATCACCCCTTTCGTCGGAGGAGGGCCGCTCCTGTCACCGACTGCGATGGCTGCAGCGCCCCTGGCCTTCAATTCCAGGACCAACTGCCGCAGCGTGTCGTTATGCGTGGAACCCGGGGCCGGGTCGGCGGTATTGAAATTCGGCTTAATGATAACTTTTTTCCCTTTGGCCGAGGCAAAAGAAAGGAGATTGACCACGTCCTTGACGCCCTGACTGCGGTCCTGGGTTTTCACGAGAACGATCATCGTTTTTTCAGCCGGGCCTTGTCCCGCGAAAATCTTTTTCGGAAGGACGGACAGCGAGGCCACTCCCGCGAGCGAAGTTTTGATGAACTCCCGGCGATTGACTCTCGATAAGCGTTGTTCATTCATGGCGGTTTCCTTTCCGCCTAGGATTTTACCATATTTTTTGCCAAATTGGGCTGGGGAGCGTAAGTATCTCCGTTTGCGTGATTTCCAACTCCTCTGGAAATCACATATTTGGAGAAGCTCCGGGAGGGATATGCTATAATTCGACGGGAATGAGCGGATTCCTTGGTTCAAAAAGAGAGACCATCGGCTGGCTGCTCGAAAAGGACAATCCTTCTGTCCGCTATTTGACCCTCTCCGAGATTTTGGCCAGACCTCGAAAGAATGCCGATGTCTTGGAGGCAAAAGCCGGGATCATGGCCACCGGTGTCATCCCCTCAATCCTGGCCAAGCAGCATCCTGAGGGCTGCTGGCTCAACCGGCAAAATTTCTACATAAAAACCAAATACAGAGGGACGGTCTGGCAGGTCATCCTGCTGGCCGAGCTCTTCGCAGACGGGAGCGACAAGCGCATTCGGTCCGCCTGCGAATTCCTGCTCGAACATTCCCAGAACAAGGAGACCGGCGGCTTTTCCTATCGAAGCTCGAAAGCGGGCGATGGCGACAAAGATGCGATCATCCCCTGCTTGACGGGAAATCTGACCTGGAGCCTGATCAGATTCGGCTACGGCGAGGATCCAAGAATACATAAGGCCGTGGACTGGATCACCCGCTATCAGCGATTCGACGACGGCGAGGATACGCCTCCCAGCGGCTGGCCCTACCGCTTGGAGAAATGCTGGGGACGCCACACCTGCCTGCTGGGGATGGTCAAGGCTCTCATGGCGCTTTCAGAGATTCCGCCGGAAAAGCGGTCGGCCGCCGCCCGATCCACCATCCGGAAAGCGGCGGATTTCATTTTAAGGCACCATCTCTTCATGAGAAGCCATAATCTGAACGTCATCGCCAACCCGGACTGGATCTCGCTCGGCTTTCCGCTTTTCTGGATGACCGACATTCTGGAGCTCATCTGGCTGTTGGTCAAAAACGGCATCCGGGACAGAAGAATGGACAATGCCGTCGAGCTCGCTTTCTCCAAGCAGGACCGGGACGGCCGCTGGCCGCTCGAAAAGACATTCAACGGCCGGATGCTGGCCAACATCGAAGAAAAAGACCGTCCCAGCAAGTGGATCACCTGGAGAGCCTGGCAGGCCCTTCAGGTCTATGAAGAGACCGTTTAGCTTACGAAAAAAATCGGTCGAGGAGGCTGACGATGCCCAAGAAAAAGCTTCCCTTGAACCCATTCCTTCCTCATCCGGAGCTTTATAACCTTCCTTTCACCGCCGATGCCTATCACGGTATGCCCTACAAGATATTCGGGGACACCGGGCTCAGGGTTTCCAACATCGGGCTCGGGACCTGGAAAATCGGCTATCCTGAGACCGGCGACGGTTCCCGGGTCGATGAAAAAACGGCCTTCCCTGTTTTTGACGCCGCCGTCGAAGAAGGCGTCACATTCTGGGACACGGCCAACCGCTATAATAACTCCAGCGGCAACTCGGAGAGGATCATCGGCAAGTGGTTTGCGGCAAACCCGGGTCAGCGCCGCAATATCGAGCTTGCCACCAAAATCTATGGCGCCATGGATGGCCTGACTCCCAATCACTGCCGGCTTTCCAGGGTGAATATCCTCGAGGCCGTTTACGCTTCTCTCGAACGACTCCGCACGGACCGCATCGATATCCTCCAGTTCCACTGGATTGACGAGACGACGCCTGTTGAGGAAAGCCTGATGGCGGTCGAAGACCTGATCGCCCAGGACCTCGTCCGCTATTTTGGAGTTTCCAATATCAGCCTTGCCCAGCTCGATCAATATGGGGCTTTGAAAGACCCGTTTCCCCGGGCGAAAATCCGGTCTGTCCAGAACCGGTATGATATTCTTTATGGAGAAGACCCGGCCCGAAAAGGGGTCCTTGACTACTGCGCTATGAACAAATTGTCTTTTATTGCCTGGAGCCCGCTGCGGGGAGGGCTGCTCTCCAATCGCTATTTGGACAAGTCGAAGATCAGGAAGGGCGACCGGCTCGTCGATGAAAAACGTCTCGAGCAGGAATTAACAGAGTCCGTTCTCGCCAAGCTTCAGAAGATGGCGGCCTTGGCCAAGGCAGGCGGGCTGACCGTCACTCAGCTCGTCCTGGCCTATATGCTGGGCATTCAGGGAATGGGACCGGTGATCGCCGCCTCCTCATCGCCAAAGCAGGTCAAAGAAAACGCAAGCGCAGGAAAGATCAGTCTGACTGAAGACCAAATTCGGGCCCTCGAAAATATCATCCGACAAGATGCCGAAATAGGACGTCGGCCATGAGATTTAAAAACGAAATCGAGCTTTTCAGGTTTATGGAAAAATTTTTCTACTCGGCCGCGCTCTCGGACATCCTGGACGCCCTGGGATATCCGGATTGCGCGGCCAGTCCCCAGGCCATGATCCGGCCTCTTTATCCCGAAGCCATATGCGCCGGCCGTGTCCGCACCCTATTGAATGCTCCCCGCAAAACAGGCCGCAAAGATCCTTACAAACTCGCCCTGGAGCTGATGGACAGTCTCAAGCCCGGCGATGTGACCGTGACGACATCCACCAAGCCTTTAGAGACAGGAATCATGGGAGAGCTTTCGGCCGCAGCCATGAGATATCGCGGCGCCAGGGGGTGCCTCGTCGACGGATACACGCGTGATGCCCGCAAGATCATCCGAATGAAGTTCCCCACTTTTGCCAGAGGCGCCTCCCCCATCGATACGACGGACCGCGCGGCCGTCATTAAATATGATTGTCCGGTCAGCTTCGGCGGCCGGAAAGTCTTGCCCGGCCAGATCGTTTTCGCGGATTTGGACGGCATCATCTTCATCCCAAGGCGTATTGAGGAAAAAGTCATCCGCGAAGCCATCATCAGAGTCCGGGCCGAAACCCGGGTGAGGGAAGAGCTTCGGGCGGGAAAAAAGGCCCGTCAGGTTTGGGATAAATATCATGTCTTCTAAAGTAATCGGTCTTTTCGTTTTGATCTTCCTGGCTATTCATCCTGGTCTTACCCTGGACACTATAAAAAAATTGGAACCTTTCTCTTATAAAGAAAATTTCCAATCCAACGAGCTCAATGCCTGGGCCTCTTATCCTCTCTGGCAGGACACCGCCTTTGACCCGAACCTCAGGCCGTATGCGATCGTGCCCGGGAATCCAAATACCTCCCTGGTCCAGAAAATCACTCCGTATTCCAATGTGGATAACTACGCCGGCGCCCAGAAAAAACTCGACATCTATCTTGGTCCCGGTTCGATTGTTTCCCTGAGGTTCTATCTCAAGACGCACCACCAACCAGAGTATTTCAAGGTCCGCCTGGCGGCAGGAAGCGACGGAAAAGTCGATTTCACACATTCCCTCCCTCCCGCGAACAAGTGGTTGGAAATCTCCGTCGGTTATGAAGACTTCACACGGGAAAATCCCGGCCTAAGGGGAAAGTTCATCAAGGTCAATGCCCTGGCGGTCCTGGCCAAGTTTCCCCAGGCTGACCCGGCCATGCCGATCTACCTGGGCTTGGATGACATCGTCATTCAAGGATGGCGTGAGGCCCATTTCAACTTCGCCGAGCCTAAGATGTTCGAGCTTCCCGAATGGGAAACTTCTATTCCCGAAAAACACTACCGGCAAGGACAAGCGGTGAACATCCGGGGGACCTATCCTCTTCCCGCAAGCCGGATTGTCCTCGAGATTCATAAACTGGGAGACGAATCAAAGCTCTTCGCTTCGGCGCGCCTTCAGAAAAAGGGAGACGGCTGGCAGACAGAAACGATTCCGATCGCCTTTCCGGCAGGCCTCTACCTAGGCCGCCTGATTGCCTATCAAGGCCGGGAGAAGCTGTCTGCGACGAAATTCACGATTTTCATCGAGCCGGACAATCTAAGTCAAAAGCATCCCAGACTCTGGTTTGAAGAAAATAAATTAGCCTGGATCAAGGGACGGCTTCAAGACAATCGATTTAAAAAGGTCCAGGAAGATTTGGAAAAGTCCGCCAAAGCAAATCGGGCTAAATTGCCTGTTGATAAAATCGTCTTTGATGTCGACAACTTTCCCCAGGATGAACCCCTCCTGGGAAACGTGCCTCGCTCGATCTATCCCTGGTTCGACCGGATCAACCCCTGGCGTTTCTCGCTCCACGACAATGCGCTTGTTTTTGCTCTCATCCATGATGCCCAAGCCGGCGCGTATGGCAAGGCGCTGCTCCTCAAGCTAAGTCAATTTCCAACCTTCCTCCATCCCTGGTTCGAACAGCGTGGCCAGCATATCTACTACCCCGTCGGCGAGCTGGCCATGGACATGGCTCTTGGTTATGACCTCCTCTATGATTTGATGAACGAGGAAGAGCGCCGCCTTGTCCGACAATCTTTTATGAGAAATATCGTCACCGGATGTCACCGGAGCTACGTCGAAGACAACCTCGTAACCAGCAATACCTCCAACTGGATCGCCCATATCATCGGGGGCTCCCTGATGTGCCAGACGGCCATGTTTGGAGACGGACCCGATGTCAACCAAGCCGAGCCTTATCTGACGGGCGCTATCCTCAAGCTCAACGAACTCATTCAAAAATCCATCGGCCGCGACGGCGGCTACGGCGAAAGCCTGGGCTACTGCAATTTCACGATGCTGTCCCTCTCGAAAGCCCTCCCGGCTTTAGAAAATGTATTCAAGATCGACCTGTCGGCCAATCTCCGCCATACCTACCAAGACCTGATTTGGGCCGGCAATATTCAAGCCAAGAACTTCTTTCATTTCGGGGATTCATCCGGTGGGCTAATGCCGCTTACCAATTGGGCCTGGTATCTCGAGAAAAATAACGACCCGCTCCTGGGCTGGCTCTATCATTTCCTCAAACAGGAAGAAACGTTCATGGATGTCCTCTATAAAACAGAGAATGTCCCGCAAAAGCCTCCTTTCTCGGAAAATCCGGTCAGAGTCTTCCGGGACATCGGGACAACTGTGTTTAAGAGCGGCTGGGGCCAAGACGATT
>JAPKZH010000648.1 GCA_026393905.1 Candidatus Aminicenantota bacterium | reverse complement strand
CCTCCTTTCCAAGGAGCATTTGACGATGTATTTATTAAAGGGCACTTCTTGTTGGGGAAGCAGGATTTTTGTCAACTTCGGGCGGCGGGGAACCACCGAACCACGCCACTCGTCGGGTGTTATCGCGCCGCTTCTATTTAATACCATACTCTGGACTTTTAGCTGATGAAAAGTCGCTATTGGCAATTTTGGGATCTAAGCAGATCACTTTTATCCATTGATGATTTTCGATAAAATAGGCGAATGTTTTTGAATATATCGAAAAAAATCCAAATTATTGGATTTTAAGAGGATTCAGGAATGAGCGAAAATCGAGAAAATTCTATCCTTTTAAGCCCGATAAAAATCGGGGCTATCCAAATTCCTAATAGGTTTGTCCGTTCCGCAACCCATGATTTCATGGCCGAGGATGATGGGACAGCCACGGAACGCCAAGTACAACTTTTCAGGCGGCTCGCCGAGGGCGAAGTGGGTTTGATCATCACCGGCCATGTCTATGTCAACCCCAACGGCAAGGCCAGCCCCCGCCAGGCGGGAATCAGCGAAGACCGTTTCATAGAGGGCTTGCGCCGCATCTCCGAGGCCGTTCATGCCTTCCCGGCAAAGATCTTTATCCAGCTTGCCCATGCCGGTCGCCAGACAAAGGAAAAATATTGCGGCTGCACTCCCCTGGCCCCGTCGGCTGTCTATGAGCCGACACTCAAGATCACCCCCAAAGAAATGACCCATCAAGAGATCCTGGGAATCATCAATGATTTCATCCTGGCCGGGCGGAGGGCCAAAGAAGCCGGCTTTGACGGAGCCCAGCTTCACATCGCCCACGGCTACCTGCTCAGCAGCTTTATCTCGCCTTACACAACCAGGCGGACCGACGAGTGGGGCGGATCCACAGCGAATAGGCTTCGTATCGTCGTCGAGATCGTCCGGGGAATCAAGGGGATGCTCGGAAAAGAATTCCCGCTGATCGCCAAGCTCAATTCAACGGATTTTCTCCCGACCGGCCTGCAGCTTGGAGAGAGCATCGAAATGGCCAAAATTTTGGAGGACGAAGGGATTGACGGGATCGAAGTCAGCGGCGGAATGTCCGAGGCCGGCAAAGGCTCGATGTGGCAGGGCCTGCGATCGGAAGAGGAAGAGGGATATTTTGTCGAGAGCGCTTCGAAATTCAAGCAGGCGCTCCATGTCCCGATTTTTGGGCTCGGCGGAAATCGCACCTTCGCGGTGATGGAAAGAATCGTCAGGGACGGAAAAGCCAACCTCGTTTCATTGAGCCGCCCATTAATCCGGGAGCCCTATCTCGTCCAGAAATTCCGGACGGGCCAGATCGACAAGTCCGCGTGCATCTCTTGCAATAAATGCTTGAATCCCCGGGGCATTGCCTGCGCCGAGCTGAGAAAAAAGAACGGAAGTCCCGACAGCCGCTAATTATCCCCGCAGATTGATCAGGTCAGATACAGTTCCCGTCGGCCGGGCGCATGATGACGCGGCGCGCTATTTCTTCGCCCCGAATCATTCCGCCGTTGTTGACTGCGACCATGGGGCCTTTCGGAATGTCCCCTATTCTCAGGCCCATATTTGAAGCCCATATCCGTCACGAAAAGATCGTTTTCCGCTGTCTGAACCGGAATCTTCATCCCGATAAAAGATTCGATGTCGTCGAGATGCGACCGAAATTTTTCACACGCCAGGGAAATGGCTTTCCCGGAATTTCCGGCTCTGGCCGTCCGGCCGATCCGATGGACATAATTCTCGATGTCCTGGGGAAGGTCGTAGTTGATGACCATTTCCAGCTTGTCGATATGAAGCCCGCGCGCCGCCACATCGGTGGCGACCAGGTAAGGAAATTTGCCGGCCGTAAAATCATCGATGACCCTCAGCCTTTGACTCTGGGGAAGATCTCCTGTCAGGTAGCGACAGCGGAGTCCGTTGGATTCGAGCTTCTTGGCCAGGCGAGCAGCGCTGTGCCGCATGTTCGTGAAAATCAACGCATTGCGCGGCTTTCGCTTTTGAAGGATCCCCAACAGAAGGTTGGGCTTGATGTGGCTCTTGACATAATAGAGCTCCTGGGAAATCGTGTCGACGGTCAGCTGTTCGGGGGTCAATTCGATCATGGCCGGGCGATTCAGATACTCAGCCGCGATTTTCCGCGAGAGGCGGTTCAGGGTCGCGCCGAACAGCATGCTCTGCCGGTTGGACCGGGGAGGCATTTTTTGGAATAATTTCCTGAGGTCCGGCATAAAGCCCATATCAAAAAGGCGGTCCGCCTCGTCGATCACCAGGAATCCGATCTCATGAAGGTTGAGCTCGCCTCTTTCGCTGAAGTCCAGCAGCCTTCCCGGCGTGCCGATGATGATGTCCACGCCCTTTTTCAAAAGGGCCTGCTGGCGGGTATAGTTCACTCCACCATAAAAAGCGCCTACGGACAGGCCCATATGGCGGTTCAGAAGCTTTGCTTCGCCTTCGATCTGGACGGCCAGCTCCCTAGTCGGCAGGATGATCAACGCTTTTCTTTTTTTGGACGACCTGTCCAGAGGCATGCGCTCGAAAAGCGTAATGAGAAACGCGGCTGTTTTGCCGGTTCCGGTCTGGGATTGGACGGCCACGTCCAGCCCCTTAAGCGTCTGGGCCAGGGTTTGTTCCTGGACCGGCGTCATTTCCGTGTAGCCCCTCTCCGCGATTCCGCGCTGTAGACTGGGGCTCAGTGCTAATTCCTTAAAAAACATAGTTTTTCCTTTGATTTGAATTCTAACATGAGGGGATGATCGTCAAACGAAACAATCGTTCGGAAGGGAATGACGATTCGGTATGACTATTTCCTACCAGATGTCTAGGCGCCGAGTATACGCTAAGCTAAGACCAATAGCAAGGATTATTTGTAAGCCATCTTTTGTGCGATTTCAATGAGGGGTTGGCATCGCCCCTAATGCCCCCCTAGCGGAGGGGGGCCCGTCGGTTTTTCGACGGGGGGAACCGACGGGACTGGTTCCCCAGGGGGCGGGGGGCGATGCCAACGCCTCTTTGAAATCACATGCTTGAAGTTGCTTTAAGACTATTTTAGCGATTGCCCGCTTGTCTGGAGATGACGCGTTTCGTATAATCAATCAGGGTCGCCTGGATTGCAGAAACGTCCTCTCTTTTATGTCGTTTTTTCCGCGGTCCTCTTCGGGATCAGCACGCCCCTGTCCAAATTGCTCATTCGGGATATCTCTCCCGTCGGCCTGGCCGGACTCCTTTACCTGGGAGCTTTTCTCGGTCTTGCTGTCTATTCCATCGCGAAAAAAGCCTTCGGCAAAAAGAACGACGCCCAGGATCCGCCATTAAATAAGCGC